>NZ_JASEWO010000084.1:0-19457 GCF_030024295.1 Pantoea sp. Pa-EAmG | reverse complement strand
CGCATTTATGCGCACCGCGAAATCGCGCCGCTACCAGTTCTGTGCGGTTTGGCGACAGGTCGCCATGAATGGCGACCCTAAAAAACCTGTAGGGTGCGCATTGATGCGCACTGCGATCTGTCGCTAACCCTGGCCGGTGTGCGAGAGGCACAATACGCCGGTGGAGACGGCGTGGCGAGCAGCAAAGCGGCGTTGCAGCGATTTGCAGCAGGATTTACGAGCGGGTTCCAGAGAACAGAGGAGATATAAGCGGGGGATGCCTGAATGCTGTGGGCAGGCAATGACCAAATCGATGCGAAGACAGGCAAAAATCCAATCGATGGGCCAGCTGAGGCGGGCAACAATCTAACCAATACGCCAGTGGCGACAGATAATAATCCAGTCAATGCGCCAGCGAATTTACTGGCTCTGTTTAAACTGCTGCATGGCTTCCAGCACATTGCTGGTGGCGAGCGACATCACCCATTCGCTGTTGCGAAACACGTCGTAATGGCCGGCGTTATAACGAAACACATACAGCTCACCGCGGAAACGCAATCCTTTTGTTTTCACGCCAATGTGATGCCGGCGCAGTGCTGCCTGTGAAAGTCTGTCAGTCGCGGTTCTCATCATCATTCTCCTGTCCAGCCTTTGGCGTCACTATCCCAGGGAAGAATAAGCAGCCAACCTTAGGATAACCTTAAGAACAGTATAGTCTCTTAGTTAATGTATTGAAAAACAGCCACTTTAATTGCCGTGTGTCGTCATGCAGGCCAATGATGTCTGATCCGATGCTGATTTCCGGCCCCGGCGCGCAATCTTCTACCAATCTTCAACATCACGTAAAAAAGTCAGCGTGCCGCTTTGCCATTTAATGTTCAGTTAAGTTTTCCCCCGTATTTTGGTTTCTTATAGCGATAAAACAGACCTGCTTAAGTTTTGTTGCGCGCAGATGACAACAGCACATCAAACGCACTCGTTTAAGTAACGTTTAAACAAAAGGTTACAGCGTGTTTCATCAGGTTGTCATGCGCGGCAATAACGCTTGTTTTATTTTTCAGCATGTTTTCAGGCACAACAGTAAGGTTATCTTATGAGTTTCCTTCCGTTTTCGCGCCCGGCATTGGGTGAGGAAGAACTGGCCGCGGTGCAGGCGGTATTTGCATCGGGCTGGATTACCACCGGACCGCAGAATGCTGCGCTGGAGCAGGCGTTTTGCCAGCTCACCGGCAACCAGCACGCTATTGCCGTCAGCTCCGCCACAGCAGGCATGCACGTCACGTTGATGGCGCTGGGTATCCAGCCCGGTGACGAGGTGATCACCCCGTCGCTGACCTGGGTTTCCACGCTCAATATCATTACGCTGCTGGGCGCCACGCCGGTGATGATCGATGTGGATCGCGATAACCTGATGGTGAGCGCAGAACAGATCGAAGCAGCTATTACGCCGCGCACCCGCGCCATCGTGCCGGTTCACTATGCCGGTGCGCCGGCGGATATCGACGCCCTTCGCGCCGTCAGCGCGCGCCACAATATCCCACTGATTGAAGATGCGGCCCACGCGGTAGGTTGCTACTACAAAGGCCGGCACGTCGGGCAGCAGGGCACCGCAATCTTCTCGTTGCACGCCATCAAAAACATCACCTGCGCCGAAGGCGGCATCGTCGTGACCGATGATGCGCAGCTGGCTGACCGCCTGCGCAGCCTGAAATTCCACGGCCTCGGCGTCGATGCCTACGATCGCCATACCCATGGCCGCAAACCGCAGGCCGAAGTGATCATGCCCGGTTTTAAATACAACCTGCCAGACATCAACGCCGCGATTGCGCTGGTGCAGCTGCAAAAGTTGCCGGCCATCAATGCACGTCGCCAGGCTATCGCCGAGCGCTATTTGCGCGAGCTGGCAGATACGCCGTTGCTGCCGCTGGTGCAGCCGGCGTGGCCGCATCAGCATGCGTGGCATCTGTTTATCATTCGCGTGGACGAAGCGCGCTGCGGTATCAGCCGCGATGCGCTGATGGAGCAGTTGAAAATCCATGACATCGGCACCGGCCTGCATTTCCGCGCCGCGCATACGCACAAGTATTACCGTGAACGCTATCCGCAGCTCTCGCTGCCGGCCACCGAATGGAACAGTGATCGTATCTGCTCGCTGCCCCTGTTCCCCGACATGCACGATGACGATGTAACGCGTGTGATCGCTGCCTTACGCCACCTTGCGGGAGCCTGAGATGCTGGAAGAAAAACCGATTCGCAAAGTCTCCGTGGTGATCCCGGTGTACAACGAAGAACAGAGCCTGCCGGAGCTGGTGCGCCGTACCGACGCTGCCTGCCGCACGCTCGGACTTGACTATGAAATCTTACTGGTGGATGACGGCAGCGCCGACCGCTCCGCGCAGATGATCGCCGATGCGGCGGATATGCCGGGCAGTCACGTGGTCGGCGTGCTGCTGAATCGCAACTACGGACAACACTCGGCGATTATGGCCGGTTTCAGCCATGTTTCCGGTGATGTGATCATTACGCTGGATGCCGATCTGCAAAACCCGCCGGAAGAGATCCCCAATCTGGTCAAAGCCGCGCAGCAAGGCTACGACGTGGTCGGCACCGTGCGTCAGAACCGTCAGGACAGCTGGTTCCGTCGCCGCGCTTCACGCACCATCAACCACCTGATTCAGCGCGTGACCGGCAAAGCGATGGGCGATTATGGCTGCATGCTGCGCGCCTATCGCCGCCACATTGTCGATGCGATGCTCAACTGCCATGAACGCAGCACCTTTATCCCGATTCTGGCAAACACCTTCGCGCGCCGCACCATTGAACTGCCGGTTACGCATGCCGAGCGTGAATTCGGCGACTCCAAATACAGCTTCATGAAGCTGATCAACCTGATGTATGACCTGGTAACCTGCCTGACCACCACGCCGCTGCGTCTGCTGAGTATTGTCGGCAGCTTAATCGCACTGGCCGGTTTCGCCTTTTCTCTGATCCTGATTGTGCTGCGCCTGTTCCTCGGTGCCAGCTGGGCCGGTGACGGTGTGTTCATGCTGTTTGCCGTGCTGTTTATTTTTGTCGGCGCGCAGTTTGTCGGCATGGGCCTGCTGGGCGAATACATCGGTCGTATTTATAACGACGTACGCGCCCGTCCGCGCTACTTCATTCAACGTGTTATCCATCCGCAACAAGATGCCCCGTCTGTACAGGAAATTAAGCAATGAAAACTATCGTCTTCGCCTATGCCGAAATGGGCTGTGCAGGCATCACTGCGCTGCTGAACGCAGGCTATGAAATCAGTGCCATCTTCACCCATGCGGATACCTCGCCGGAGAGCCATGCGTTTCCTTCGGTAGCACGCCTCGCGGCTGAGCAGGGCATTCCGGTTTATGCGCCGGAAGATGCTAACCATCCGCTGTGGGTGGATCGCATCCGCACCATGCAGCCGGATTTTATCTTCTCGTTTTATTATCGCGCACTGCTGAGCGACACGATCCTGAACTGCGCGCGGGTCGGCGCGTTTAACCTGCACGGTTCGCTGCTGCCTAAATACCGTGGTCGTGCGCCGCTTAACTGGGTGCTGGTCAACGGCGAGACGGAGACTGGCGTAACGCTGCACCGCATGGTGAAACGTGCCGATGCCGGCGACATTGTGGCGCAGCAGCGCGTGGCGATTGACCCGCAGGATAATGCGCTGACGCTGCACCGTAAGCTGGTGGCCTGCGCCGGCCAGCTGCTGGAAGGCGCGCTGCCGCCGATGAAGCGCGGTGAGATTGCCGCCACGCCGCAGAACGACGCGGAAGCGACCGTGGTCGGTCGCCGCACGCCGGAGGATGGCCGCATCAACTGGGAGCTGCCGGCGGCTAAAGTGAATAACCTGGTGCGCGCAGTCACCGATCCGTGGCCAGGTGCGTTTGCGTATGCCGGCACGGTGAAATTCGTGGTGTGGAAAGGGCGGGTTCACCAGGATGCGCCCAGCGCCAAACCGGGCACGGTGCTGTCGGTTGAGCCGTTCCTGATTGCCTGCGGCGAGGGCGCGCTCGAAGTGGTCACCGGGCAGAGCGACAACGGTGTTTACATGAACGGCAGCCAGCTGGCGCAGAGTCTGGGCATGGTGCCGGGTGCGCTGCTTTACTCGCAGCCGGTTGCTGCGGTAAAACGCCGCACGCGGGTGCTGATCCTCGGCGTAAACGGCTTTATCGGCAACCATCTCACCGAACGCCTGCTGCAGGATGATAACTTTGAGGTTTATGGCCTGGATATCGGTTCCGATGCCATCAGCCGTTTCCTGGATGAACCGCGCTTCCACTTCGTTGAAGGGGATATCAGCATCCACTCTGAATGGATTGAGTATCACATCAAGAAATGTGACGTGGTGCTGCCGCTGGTGGCGATCGCCACGCCGATCGAATATACCCGTAATCCGCTGCGCGTATTCGAGCTGGATTTCGAAGAGAACCTGAAGATTATTCGTGACTGCGTGAAGTATAAAAAGCGCATCATTTTCCCGTCGACCTCCGAAGTGTACGGTATGTGTACCGATCAGCATTTCGACGAGGATCACTCCAACCTGGTGGTCGGACCGATCAATAAACAGCGCTGGATCTATTCGGTGTCGAAACAGCTGCTGGACCGGGTGATATGGGCCTATGGCGAAAAAGAGGGGCTGCGCTTTACGCTGTTCCGTCCGTTTAACTGGATGGGCCCGCGGCTGGATAACCTCAACGCCGCGCGTATCGGCAGTTCTCGCGCCATCACCCAGCTGATCCTTAATCTGGTGGAAGGCTCGCCGATCAAGCTGATCGACGGTGGTGCGCAGAAGCGCTGTTTCACCGATATTCGCGACGGCATCGAAGCGCTGTTCCGCATTATCGAGAACAAGCACAACAACTGCGATGGCCAGATCGTTAACATTGGTAACCCGGAGAACGAAGCCAGTATTAAAGAGCTGGCGGAACACCTGCTGGCCAGCTTTGAGCGCCACCCGCTGCGCGATCGCTTCCCGCCGTTTGCCGGTTTCCGTGAGGTAGAGAGCAGCAGCTATTACGGCAAAGGCTATCAGGACGTGGAGCACCGCAAGCCATCGATTAAAAACGCCCGCCGCCTGCTCGACTGGACGCCAACCGTGGCGATGGATACCACCATCGACAATACGCTGGACTTCTTCCTGCGCACCGTTGAGCTACAGGAAAAGCCATGAAGCGAGTGGGTTTGCGTGTTGATGTCGATACCTGGCGCGGCACGCAACTGGGCGTACCGGCGCTGCTGCAGCAGTTCAGCCTGCATCAGCTGCAGGCCAGCTTCTTCTTCAGCGTCGGGCCGGACAACATGGGGCGCCACCTGTGGCGCCTGATGAAGCCGCGCTTTCTGTGGAAAATGCTGCGTTCGCGCGCGGCCTCGCTGTACGGCTGGGATATTTTACTGGCCGGTACCGCCTGGCCGGGCCGCGAAATAGGCAAAGGGCTGGCTTCGATTATTCGCGCCACGGCAGATCACCATGAAGTGGGGTTACACGCGTGGGATCACTTTGCCTGGCAGACCTGGGCTGGCGTCTGGTCACCACAGCAGCTGAATGCGCAGATTGCGCGCGGTAAAGCGGCGCTGGAAACCATTTTGGGTGACAGTGTCACCTGCTCTGCAGTGGCAGGCTGGCGCGCCGACAGCCGGGTACTGGATGCCAAGCAGCCGTTTGGCTTTCGCTATAACAGCGACTGCCGCGGCAGCGGGCCGTTCATACCGCGCCTCAGCGATGGCAGCCTCGGCACGGTGCAAATTCCGGTAACCCTGCCAACGTGGGATGAAGTGGTGGGCCAGCAGGTCAGCGCGGAGGGGTTTAACGACTTTATCCTCGCGCAGATACATGCCGCCAGCGGTACGCCGGTCTATACCATTCACGCAGAGGTCGAAGGCATCGTCGGTTTGCCCGCCTTTGCCGATCTGCTGACGCGCGCGCAGCAGCAGGGCATTCGGTTTTGTCCGCTGAGCGAGCTGCTGCCGGACGATCTCAGTACGCTGCCGCAGGGCCATGTGGTGCGCGGGCACATTGCCGGCCGGGAAGGCTGGCTGGGTTGCCAGAGTTAACATTTTACAGGACCCAAGTATGGAAACACCGATGCGCAGCCGCACCCGCATAGTGCTGCTGATAGCGCTTTTTGCTCTCTATTATCTGATCCCGGTGCCATTCCGTGATCTCTGGCAGCCGGATGAAACCCGCTATGCCGAAATCAGCCGCGAGATGCTGCTGAACGGTAACTGGGTGGTGCCGCATTTTTTTGATTTGCGCTACTTCGAGAAGCCGATTGCCGGTTACTGGGTCAATAATCTTGGCCAGCTGTTATTTGGGCATAATAATTTTGGCGTGCGCGCCGGTGCGATTATCTGTACCACGCTGAGTGCCCTGCTGATCTACTGGCTGGGCAAGCGGATGTTCGCCAGCCGCAACATTGCCCTGACCGCCAGCGTGATCTTTCTTACCTCGCTGCTGGTTTACGGCATTGGCACCTATGCCGTGCTCGATCCGATTCTGCTGCTGTGGCTGGTGGCGGCGATGTGCAGCTTTTGGTTTGCTGCGCAGGCGCACAGTACCTCACAGCGGCTGACGGGGTATGTGCTGCTCGGCGCGGCCTGTGCCATGGGGTTCATGACCAAGGGCTTTCTGGCGCTGGCGGTGCCGGTGCTGGCGATTGTGCCATGGGTGCTCTGGCAGCGACGTTTTGGCGAACTGCTGCGCTGGGGGCCGCTCACGATTGCGGTGGCGGCCGCGATCAGCGCGCCCTGGGCGCTGTCCATTCAGCATCAGGAAGGCGATTTCTGGCACTACTTCTTCTGGGTCGAACATATTCAGCGCTTCGCCGAGAGCGACGCGCAGCATAAAGCGCCGTTCTGGTATTACCTGCCGGTGCTGCTGGCAGGCTGTCTGCCGTGGCTCGGCCTGTTGCCAGGCGCGCTGAGCGGCGCATGGCGTCAGCGTCAGCAGCACGCTGCCGCGATCTATTTGCTTAGCTGGGTTGTACTGCCGCTGCTGTTCTTTAGCATCGCCAAAGGCAAACTGCCAACCTATATCCTGCCGTGCTTTGCGCCGCTGGCGTTGTTGATGGCGCACTATGCGCACGGTAACACCGCGCGCCTGAAACAGGCGTTGGCGGTAAATGGCTGGATCAACCTGCTGTTTGGTCTGGTTGCCACGCTGCTGGTCGTGGTGGTGCTGGCACCCTGGGGGCTGGCGCACCATCCGGTGTACGCGCGCGATGAGTTGCTGCGGGTAGTGTGCGCTGCGCTGGCATTTGCCGGCTGGGCGGTGATGGGCTGGTTAAGCCTGAAAACAGGCCGCTGGCAACTGGCTGCGCTTTGCCCGCTGGCATTGGCGCTGCTGGTCGGGTTTGCTATCCCGCAAAAGGTGCGTGATAGCAAACAGCCGCAGAGCTTCGTCAGTGCCGTGCGGCCACAGCTGGCGCAGAGCCGCTATCTGGTGGTGGACAATTCCGGCATCGCTTCTGCGGTCGCATGGGAATTGCGCCGCAGCGATATCACTTTCTTCGATGAAAAAGGTGAGCTGGAGTACGGACTGGGTTATCCCGATGCAAAAACGCGCTACGTCGACGGGGAAGCCTTCGCTGACTGGCTGCGCCTGCATCGCCGACAGGGTCCGGTGGCACTGGTGCTGCTACTGAATTCTGACGAAAAGCAAGCGGATGCGCATCTGCCGGTGCCGGACGATGTCTATCAGCAGGGACGGCTGGTCTACTACGGCTACAACGCGACACCATGAATCTGCTGCTGATCCTGCTGGTAAGCCTGCTCAGTTGTGCCGCCCAGCTGTGCCAGAAACAGGCGGCCCACTGCGGCGGGCACCGCCTGTTCGGCTGGCTGGGGCTCAGCCTGCTGCTGCTGGGCACGGCGATGCTGCTGTGGCTGGTGGTGCTGCGCACCGTGCCGGTCAGCGTGGCTTACCCGATGCTGAGCCTGAATTTTGTGCTGGTGGCGGTGGCGGCGCGCGTCATCTGGCGTGAGACCTACACGCGGCGGCAGTGGCTGGGTACGCTGGCGATCGTTGCCGGGGTTGCGCTGATGGGGAGCCATCTGTGAAGGGCTGGCTGCTGGCGCTGGCCAGCGTGCTGCTGGTGTCGCTGGCGCAGCTGCTGCTGCGCACGGCGATGCTTGTGCTGCCACCGCTGGATACATGGACCGCGCTACCGTGGCAGCACGGCCTGATACCGTTAATCGGCGGACTGGCCGCCTACGGCTGCTCAATGCTGTGCTGGCTGCTGGCGCTGCGGCTGCTACCGCTCAACCGGCTCTATCCGCTGCTCAGTCTGAGCTATGTGCTGGTGTGGCTGGCCGCCATTTCTCTGCCGGCCTTGCATGAAACCTTCCGCTGGAGCAGTCTCGCTGGCGTCATATTGATTGTCTGCGGCCTGCTGTGCGTGGCGCTGCCGCGCCGTTAACCGTTAATGCTGCTGCCACCGGTGATATTCACCCTGGCGGCGGCCTGGCGCCGTTTCCGGCAGACGCAGCAGGCCGTACAATGAAATCACACCCAGCACTGCAACATACAGCGCCAGACCATACCAGTGGCCGTGGGTCACCTGCAGAATCTTCACTGCCACCAGTCCGAGTACGCCGCTGCCGATCAGCGAACCGATCTGCCAGATCACCGCGATACCGCTGCAGCGAATATGCGTGGGAAACAATTCGGGGAACCATGACGCCTGCGGGGCATAACACATGCTGTGGCCCAGCGTCAGCGCCACGATCATCGCCAGCTGCGTGAGCCAGTAGCTGTTGTGCGCCAGCGCGAGAAAAAATGGCACGATCGAGAGCATGATCAGCAGCGTGCCGATCAGGTAAACCGGCTTGCGACCGATGCGGTCGGAAAGGGCACCCATCAGCGGGATCGCCAGTACTTCGAGGATCACCGCGACGATCATACTGTTCATCAAAATACCGGCATCAAGCTGATTAGCCTTACCCCAGGCAAGGATGATGACGGTAAACAGGGCAAAGGCGCAGGCTTCGATCAGTTTCGCTGCCACGCCGTTGACCACCAGCCGCGGATTACCACGCAGCACCTCTTTTAACGGCCTGGATTCTGCCGCTTTGGTTTCACGAATGGCGGCGAAGACCGGCGATTCATCAATGCGCAGGCGAATAAACAGGCCGACAATCACCAGCAGCGCGCTGAGCAGAAAAGGCACGCGCCAGCCCCAGTCCATCATCTGCTCCGCGCTCAGCGCGGCATTAAGCACAGCGAACAGCGCCAGCGGCAGCAGAAACCCGACCGGAGCACCAATCTGCACCCAACTGGCAAAGAAACCACGCCGGGAAGGCTGCGCATATTCAGCTGTCATTAATACCGCGCCCGCCTGTTCACCGCCGACGCCAAACCCCTGCAGCAAGCGGATGGCAATCAGTAATACCGGGGCCCAGACGCCAATTTTTTCGTAGGTTGGCAGCAGACCAATGCAGAACGTGCCAAGGCCCACGATCAGGATGGTCGCCACCAGCGCTTTTTTGCGTCCCACTTTGTCGCCGATGTGCCCAAACACCATGCCGCCAATAGGACGTGCGAGGAAGCCAACCGCATAAGTGGCGAAGGCAGCGAGTGTGCTGACCAGCGGATCCTGGCTGGGAAAGAACAGATGGCCAAAGAACAGTACCGCTGCCGTACCGTAAGCGAAAAAGTCGTAATATTCTGCCGCCGTGCCTATCGCCGAGGCGCTGGCGACGCGGCGGATCAATGATTTAGGGTGAGCTTCAGCGGTATCAGATTGAGCAACAGTTGAAGAGGCCATGACAAATCCTGAAGAGGTGAAAGAGCGACTACCATACAAGAAGGTTTTTGCAGTTGTTGCGCGATTGATCACAAAGCGTGGCGACTCCCGGCGTAAAGGGGCCGATCTGCTGCGCTTCAATAACCACCTCGCCCAATCTCCATTCTCCTTATTTAGGCTGATGTAAATCCATCAAAATAAACCAGTCAAAAGGCTTGAACTCACAATTTGAAAAGCAGGTTTCAAATATAAATTAACATGAAATAAAAATGCCGATAGCCTGGACGCGCTGCTTTGTTCTGATGCTTTTCCTAACGCATTTTTTTACCAGGAGGTATTATGGAAAAAGAACTTTATCTCTCCACCAACACCGCGTCCGGCCCCAACAGCACAACAAAAACCGAACCCTTCGTAAAAATCATCGCGCTGGTGGCGACACTCGGCGGGCTGCTGTTTGGTTACGATACCGGCGTGGTATCCGGCGCGCTGCTGTTCATGCGCAGCGATTTGCATCTCACGCCGTTCACTACCGGGCTGGTGACCAGTTCACTGTTGTTCGGCGCTGCCTTTGGCGCGCTGCTGGCAGGGCACTTCGCGGATGCCCTCGGCCGCCGCAAAATCATCATCACGCTGGCCTTTATTTTTGCCCTCGGCGCGGTTGGCTCTGCCTTCGCACCTGATGTGGTGACGATGATTGCGTCACGCCTGTTTCTTGGTATTGCCGTTGGCGGGGCGGCTGCCACCGTGCCGGTGTATATCGCGGAAATTGCCCCGGCGAATAAACGCGGTCAACTGGTGACGCTGCAGGAGCTGATGATTGTCTCTGGCCAGCTGCTGGCCTATGTCTCCAATGCAACCTTCAATGAAATCTGGGGTGGCGAACATACCTGGCGCTGGATGCTGGCCATCTCCACCGTACCCGCCGTGCTGTTGTGGATCGGGATGATCTTTATGCCGGAAAGTCCACGCTGGCACGTCATGCGCGGCAACACCGCTGGCGCGCGCAGGGTGCTGGAGAAAACCCGGGCGGCGGAGGACGTAGAGTGGGAGCTGGAGGAGATCGAAGAGACCATCGAAGAGCATCGCCAGCAAGGCAAAGGTCGCCTGCGTGATCTGCGCACGCCATGGTTGCGCAAAGTGTTTTTACTGGGAATTGGCATTGCCGCCATCCAACAGCTGACCGGTGTGAACACCATCATGTACTACGCGCCAACCATGCTCACTGCCACCGGGCTGAGCAACGATGCGGCGTTGTTCGCCACCATCGCCAACGGCGTGATCTCGGTAATCATGACGCTGGTGGGGATCGTGATAATCGGTAAGGTTGGTCGTCGTCCGCTGGTGCTGATAGGGCAGATGGGCTGTACCGCCTGCCTGTTCTTTATCGCTACGGTGTGCCTGCTAATGCCGGAGTATCACGCCGGTGGTGCGGTTAATCTGCTGCGGGCCTATCTGGTACTGGCCGGAATGTTGATGTTTTTATGTTTTCAGCAGGGCGCGCTGTCACCGGTCACCTGGTTGCTGCTGTCGGAAATCTTCCCGGCGCGCATGCGCGGCATTTGCATGGGCGGTGCCGTTTTTGCCTTGTGGATTGCCAACTTCGCCATTTCCATGGCCTTCCCGCTGTTGCTGGCCGCCTTTGGCCTGGCCGGGGCGTTTCTCACCTTCGCCGTGATCGGGATCGGCGGCGCCCTGTTCGTGCTGCGTGCTATCCCGGAAACCAAAGGGCGCAGCCTGGAACAGGTCGAACACTATTTCTATGAACTGTATGACGGTAAAGACTAAATGTGAGGGCGCTCAGGCTGATGTAAATCACTCAAAGAAGCCGCAGAGCGGGCAAAAAAGATAACTTACTATCAGGGCATGTCAGTACCTTGCAGCAAACAGAACCTTACCCAGTGATTATTATCCAGGAAAGATCATGACCTACAAAATAAGCAGTGACCGATTCTGTGTTAACCGTAAAATTGCTCCTCATCTCAGCATGGCGGAATTCTTCGCGCTGGTGCAACAGCTGGGATTAAATAAAGTTGAAATACGCAATGATATGAAAAGCGGCAGCGTGACCGACGGCGCAGGCGGTGAGGAAGTGCGTCGCCTGGCAGCGCAGCATCAGCTTGAGATCGAAACCATCAACGCGGTGTATCCCTTCAACCAGTTAGATGATTCGGTGCTGGAAAAAACGCGCGCGCTGTTAGCCGATGCGCGCGCCACCGGGGCGAAAGCGCTGGTGCTCTGTCCGCTCAATGATGGGACGCCGGTGAGTAATGAGCAAACCGTACAGGCGCTGCAAACCCTGGCGCCGCTGTTTGCCGAATATGGTGTTGCCGGGCTGGTTGAACCGCTCGGTTTTCCGCAGAGCTCACTGCGCTCCGCCGCGCTGGCGCAGCAGCTTATCGCTCAGGCCGGCGTGCCGTTTAACATCGTGCTGGATACCTTCCATCATCACCTGTACGAAGGCGCCGAACAGGATTTTGCCGGTGGCGTAGACGTGAATCACATCGGCCTGGTGCATCTCTCTGGCGTAACGGATGCGCGCCCGACTCATCAACTCACCGACGAAGAGCGCATCATGCTGAGCGCGGATGACCTGCTGAAATCCCGCGAGCAGGTGCAGCGCCTGGAAGAGATGGGCTATCGCGGTGTTTATGCTTTCGAGCCGTTTTCTTCGGTGATGGAGAGCTGGAGCGCTGAGGATATTGCGCGCGAAATCCGCAGCAGCATTGATTATCTCAACCACTAACCAATCCGGCATTTTGCTGAAGGAACCTCGCATGACACTCAACATTGGTGTAATCGGCACTGGCGCTATCGGCCGTGAACACATTCGTCGTTGCAGCCAGGTGCTGCAGCATGCGCGCGTGGTCGCGCTTAATGATATCAATCGCAACAACTGTGAGCAGGTGATTAACGAGCTCGGCTTGCAGGCGGAGATTTACGACAACGCGCACGATTTAATCGTCGCGCCGGAGGTGCAGGCCATTCTGGTTACCTCATGGGGCCCGACGCATGAAGAGTTTGTGCTGGCAGCCATCAAAGCCGGCAAAGCGGTATTCTGCGAGAAGCCACTGGCGGTGACCGCGCAGGGCTGTATGAATATCGTCGAAGCGGAAATTGCCGCGGGCAAAAAACTGGTGCAGGTGGGTTTTATGCGACCCTACGACAGCGGCTATCGCGCGCTGAAAGCGGTTATCGACGGCGGCACCCTGGGTGAGCCGCTGATGCTACACTGCGCGCACCGCAATCCGGCGGTCGGCGATGCTTATACCACCGATATGGCGATCACCGATACGCTGATCCATGAACTTGACGTGCTGCGCTGGCTGCTGAACGATGATTATATCAGCGCGCAGGTGATTTACCCACGCAAGACCCGCCACGCGTCATCGCACCTGAAGGATCCGCAGATTGTGCTGCTGGAAACCGCAAAGGGCATCCGCATTGATGTCGAGATCTTCGTGAACTGCGCCTATGGTTACGACATTCAGTGTGAGGTGGTTGGCGAGAGCGGCATTGCCCGCCTGCCTGAACCGATGTCGGTGCAAACCCGTCATGCGGCGCAGCTCTCCACCGGCATTCTGACCGACTGGAAAAAGCGTTTTATCGCTGCGTATGACGTTGAGCTGCAGGATTTCATTAACAACGTGCTGTCAGGCAATATGACAGGCCCGTCGGCGTGGGACGGCTATGCCGCCGCTGTGGCGGCCGATGCCTGTGTTGCGGCACAGAACAACGGTGATATTGTCCCGATTACCATGCCGCCACGTCCGGCTTTTTATCGTTAATCCCGCCACATCGCGGCTGGCGCACCCTGACCGGTGCGCCTTTATGTGACATTGTCACCTGTTGACAGCCATCTTCCCGTCAGTCACCGCCCGCGCCTCACATTTGTTACCGATCCCGTGTATCATCGCCGCCTTTATGTTGTGCAAGGAAAAGTGTGATGACGGAGAGCGTAATGGCGCGCCGCCAGCCCTCGGTATGGTGGGGTGCCATGATCATCTGTGGGACGGTAGTGGGCGCCGGTATGTTTACGTTGCCGATCGTGATGGCCGGGGCGTGGTTTGGCTGGGCGCTGCTGCTGCTGGGCATCAGCTGGGGCGCAATGCTGCTCTCCGGGCTGCTGTTTATGCGTGTCAGCCTGCATTATCCGCCAGGCGCGGGCTACGATACGCTGACGCGCGATTTGCTTGGGCGCGGCTGGGCCAGCATCAATGGCCTTAGCATCCTGTTTGTGCTGGGCATTCTCACCTACGCTTATATTTCAGCCAGCGGTCCGGTTTACCAGCACTCGCTGAATCAGCTTGGCGTGCCGCTCTCAACCGCCGGGGCCAAAGTCGCGCTGACGTTGTGTGTCGCCGCCGTGGTGTGGCTCGGCACCACCGGCGTCAGTCGTTTGATGACGTTCTGCGTGCTGGCAAAAATCCTGCTATTGATTTTGCTGTTCGGCGGACTGTTAACCCAGGTTGACGTGCCCTCGCTGTTCGCCGCCGCCGCGCCGGGAGACAGCTACTGGCCTTACGCACTGGGCGTGCTGCCGTTCTGTCTGGCCTCTTTTGGCTATCACGGTAACATCACCGGGCTGGTGAGTTATTATCAGCGCCGCGAGTCGCCGGTGACACGCGCGCTGGTGCTGGGCACGCTGATGTCGCTGGCGCTGTACCTGTTCTGGATTGTCTGCACCATGGGGAATTTGCCGCGCGCCGCGTTTCCTGACATCGTGCAGCAGGGTGGAGATATTGCCGCGCTGATGGCCGCGCTGCGCGATCATCTGCACGTGCGCGCGTTGTCGCTGATGATGTCGGTGTTCTCTCATTTTGCGGTGATAGCCTCGTTTCTCGGCGTGACGGCAGGCCTGTTTGATTTCATCGCCGACCGCCTCGGCTGGGGGCATTCCCCGCGCGCGCGGCTGCAAACCGCCTGCCTGACATTTTTGCCGCCGCTGCTCGCTTCGCTGTGGTGGCCACATGGCTTCGTCGCCGCCATCGGTTTTGCCGGCCTGTTTGCCACGCTGTGGGCGGTGATTATTCCGGCGCTGCTGGCGCGGCGTGCGCAACAGCGCTTTGCCGATCGGCCGCGTACGTCACTGGCGATTGGTCTGGTGCTGCTTTTCGGCGCGCTGAATGTGCTGTCATGGACGCTGAGCTGGCTGGGTGTGTTACCGCAATTTGCTGCGGCCTGAGTGGCGAGAGCCATGGGGTTCATAGGTATTCGTAGCGGCGCGATTTATCGCGCGAATCTGGTCACCGCGCCGTTGTAGATTGTGCGATAAATTGCACCGCTTACGGTCACAGCACCAGCTCGTAGTGGCGCGATTTATCGCGCTAATCCATTAGCCGCAGCGTTGTAAATTGCGCAATGAATTGCGCCGCTACCTGGCGCTGGGGCTACGACTGAGTTGAATAATTCACTCTGCTTAAATCAGCGATAAGACCCGGTCCTGTGGGCTGCCAGTTGAGCTGCTGCCGCGTCCAGGCACCGCTGGCACGCAGATCCAGCCTGGCGAAAGCGGCGAACCAGCCGAAATGCTCCGCGGCCTGATCGGGTTTCAGCGAAACGGCAGGAATACCCAGCCCTGCTGCCACGGTTTCAGCAATCAGCCGTGAGGCAATGCTTTCCTCAGCTACCGCATGATACCGTTTGCCGCGTTCGCCTTGTTCAAGCACTTTTACGTACAGCCCGGCGACGTCATCAACGTGTGCCGCGCACCAGGCGTTTTCACCTCCGCCGATATAAGCTGCCGCGCCTTTCTCCCTGGCAAGAGCGATGTAATAGCTGATTAATCCCTGACGTTCGGTGTTGTGAACCTGAGGTAAACGCACCACACGTAGATCGATTCCCGATTCAAGGAGCTTAGTACCTTCCAGCTCCGAGGCGACGCGTGGGTTAGGGTGTGCCGGGTTGAAATTCTGCTCAAAAGCGGGCTGGCCGCTGCCGTCATCACCCATTCCGGTACCAGAAGTGATGAGCAGCGGACGCTGACTGCCCTGCAATACAGAGCCAATCGCGCGAATAACGCGGCGGTCTTTTTCGCAATTTTCGACAAAACGGCTGAAATCATGATCGAAAGCGGTGTGGATCACCGCATCACATTGGTCAATGCCGGCAATCCACGCCTGGGGATCTTCCAGCGTACCGCGCTGGGCTGTGGCGCCCTTATCGTTTAACTGCTGAGCTGCTTCTTCTGAACGTACAAGACCGGTCACCTGATGGCCGCGAGCCAGCAGGGCCGATACAACGCGTGAGCCGATAAAGCCCGTCGCACCCGTTATAAAAATACGCATAGCCTGTCTCCTGAGTGATTTAGTGCGACAGCGTAAGCGCGGATCTTTTACTATTAAAGTAGTGAAGTTATCAGGGTATAAACATTAACAGGGTGATTTATGACGCTGCTTTCTGAAAATCCGCTGGGTGAGTTTTTAAGGGCACGCCGTCTGGCAATTGACCCGGCTTCGTTTGGTTTTTTGCCCGGCCGCCGCCGTACGCCGGGCCTGCGCCGCGAAGAGGTTGCCCAGCTCGCGAATATCAGCCCGACCTGGTACACCTGGCTTGAGCAGGGCCGCGGGGGAGCGCCCTCGCGTGAGGTACTGAACCGCATTGCTGCCGGACTGCGGCTTACGTCTCCCGAACGCGATCATCTGTTTATCCTCGCGTTTGGGCATCCGCCAGAAAACCGGGTAAGTCGGTCCGACAGCATAACCCCACGGCTGCAACGCGTACTGGAAAGCCTGACGATTCCGGCGATTATCAAAACCGCCACCTGGGATGTGGTGGCATGGAATCACCCGGCGACGGTTGTGCTGAAGGATTACGGGCAACTTCCGCCCGCGCGGCGCAATATTCTGCGCCTGCTTTTTACCGATCAGGATGCGCGGGGGATGCAAGACGACTGGGAGGGTGTGGCCCGGCTCATCGTCAACGCCTTTCGGGCGGATGCCGCGCGCCTGGGTGCTTCAGAGGAAATTGATCGACTGGTTGAGGAGCTATCCGCTCAAAGTGCTGACTTCGCCCGCCTGTGGCGTAACAACGATGTGGCCGGGCATGGCGAAGGGTTTAAGGTGCTGCATCATCCGCAAATGGGAACGATTGCCCTGGAGTTCTCGACCTTTTCTGTTGAAGGCAGGCCGGATTTAACGATGATGCTCTTTAATCCGGCAACCGATGAAAGCAGAGCGAAAACAGAGCGCTGGATTTCGCAGAACTCAGCTCAGCGCGTAGTCTGAGTCAGACAGTTTTTAATGCGTCAGCCAGCACGCTATAGCAATCACACCAGCCGAAAAAACAGGCTTACCCTGTAATGGGCAGGAGCAACGGAATAGAGATTCTCCTGCCTGATTCAATCGCTTAACGAGGCAACTGTTCAACAAAACGTACTGGTATAAATATACCGTCCGCAGCGCCTTTTTTGCTTAGTTGCCGCGATAGGTGGAGTAGCCGTACTGGCTGAGCAGCAGTGGAATATGGTAGTGCTGCTCGGCATTATCCAGGTTGAACATCACCGGGATTTCCGGGAAAAAGGTCGGCTGGGCGTTTTTTTTGTAATAGTCACCGGTTTTAAAAATTACGCGGTAGATACCGGTCTGCGCCTTCTGGCCCGCCGGGTAAAGCGCCGGAATACGCCCCTGTTCGTTGGTGGTGCCCTGCGCCAGTTTCACCCACTCGTCACCTTGTTTCTTATCCAGCTCGACCTCAATACCTGCGGTCGGTACGCCGGTTTGCAGATTCAGCACATGCACGCTCAGGGGATTTTTCATCTCAGCGGCCAGGCCGCTCACGCTGAAAGCGCAGAGCGCGCCGCCCAGTAAATAATGCTGCAATTTCATCTCATTTTCCTTTTGGTTAATTGGCCGGGAAAGCATAAGACGAAAATAGTGCGGTCGCGCACAATGGGCTGAAATCTGTGAAATTTCCCAGAACAGAACCGGCAACCGGGCGGCTGCCGGTTAGGGAAATCACTGGTTGCTGTTCAGGGTGCCTTTCAGGCCGTGCGGTTCGGAACGCAGGTACTGAGGCGGCGCTTTGGCCTGCGCGCCCAGTTCGGCGGCGGCGTGCCATGGCCAGCGTGGGTCATACAGCACCGCGCGTGCCAGCGCAATCAAATCGGCATCCTGCTCCTGCAGCGCCTGCTCGGCCTGTTTCGGTTCGGTAATCAGCCCCACGCCAATCACCGGAATCGAGACCTGCTGGCGAATCTCGCGGGCGAACGGCAACTGATAACCAGGGCCCACGCTGATTTGCTGCTGCGGTGCCAGGCCCCCGCTGGAGACGTGAATGTAGGCGCAGCCTGCGGCTTCGAGCTGCTGGCTGAAAACAATCGATTGCTGATTATCCCAGCCGCCCTCGATCCAGTCGGTGGCAGACAGCCGCACGCCAACCGGGATTTCCGCCGGCAGCGCAGCGCGCAGCGCCTTGAACACCTCAAGCGGAAAACGCAGACGGTTCTCTAATGAGCCGCCATATTCATCGCCACGCTGGTTGCTGAGCGGCGACAGAAACTGGTGCAGCAAATAGCCGTGCGCAGCATGCAGTTCGACCAGCTGAATGCCGATGCGTACCGCGCGCAGGGCGCTATCGACAAAAGCCTGTTTCAGCTGCGCCAGATCCTGTTTGCTGAGTGCGGCCGGCGGACGCTCATCCTGTCCAAACGGCTGCGCAGACGGCGCGACGGTCTGCCAGCCGCCGTGTTCCTCAGAGAGCTGCGCACCGCCTTGCCATGGCGCAGCACAGGACGCTTTGCGCCCGGCGTGACCCAACTGAATGCCAATCGGCAGGGTAGCGTAGCGCCGTACGTCCTGCAGCACGCTGGCCAGCGCGGCTTCTGTCGCGTCGTCCCATAACCCCAGGTCGCCCGGCGTGATACGGCCAATGGCTTCCACTGCCGTCGCCTCAATAATCAGCAGTCCCGCGCCAGAGAGCGCCAGCTGGCCGAGATGAATGCGGTGCCAGGCCGTTGCCTGACCTTCTTCCGCTGAGTATTGGCACATCGGTGCAATCACAATGCGATTTTCCAGCGACAACTCGCCAAGCTGCGTCGCGCTAAACAGTAAACTCATGCATACCTCATATCCGCACGTTAATGACTCACTACAGCATAGGAGCTGCAGCCGGATTTGCAGCAATGCCAGATGTAAGCGGCAATGACACCCATTAATTACAACATACTATTAGTGATTAATGTAATGGTGCCGGGTTCGGCTAACGTGCCGTTAAGGCTAACTAGCGCCATTTATTCAAACCAGGGGCTGAGGTTTAACAAAACGCAAGCTAACGCTAATGAATTCTGGACGGGCGTAAACCTGGCGGTCCAAAATAACTTCTCATGTTAAGAGGGATCTGATTAAGTATTATCGAATCATCGGCTAATCAAAGGAACTGTGAAATGGATGAAGCACTACTCGCAATGATGCGTTCAAATGGGCGCAACAGGGCCTGGGCAGAATCGATGGTCAATCTTGAAGCCCGTAAGCTGATTGAAACGGCTAACCGTGAAGCCGGGTTTCACATCAGGGATGGACTTACACGACTCCCGTTTGTGCAGGAAATCCGGGATGTGATTGAAGAGCAGTTCTCGATCGCCCGGCGCGCAAAGTCTGATGAAGAGTGCATGGTCTGCGTAAAAAACCTCAGGGCAGAGACCGAAAATCTTGCAGAGCAGGGGCAAATGCTGCGGATGAATACTGCGATAGTTTTCGCCTATGTGGAGTTCGTCCGGGA
>NZ_JASEWO010000083.1:0-19469 GCF_030024295.1 Pantoea sp. Pa-EAmG | reverse complement strand
ATTTCGTGGTCTAACCTGATTTATGCATTTTTTCCTCTGGCTGGCACGTTAACTGCACTCTATAGTCGAGCTGCAACTCAGCAACTTTTAACAATTTTAAAACAAAAGCTTCACCCGAAGTGAGGCAGGAGAAATGGCTATGTCACTGCAGGTTTCACGTCACGATTTCGATCAATGGATGATGCCGGTTTATGCCCCTGCGGCTTTTGTGCCGGTGCGTGCCGAAGGTTCTACGCTGTGGGATCAGCAGGGCAAAGAGTACATCGATTTTGCCGGTGGCATTGCGGTGAACGCGCTTGGCCATGCCCATCCCGCGCTGCAGCAGGCACTGACTGAGCAGGCCGGTAAACTGTGGCACACCGGCAACGGCTACACCAACGAACCGATTCTGCGCCTGGCGAAGCAGCTGATTGATGCCACCTTTGCCGACCGCGTGTTCTTCTGTAACTCCGGGGCGGAAGCCAACGAGGCCGCGCTGAAGCTGGCGCGTAAAGTGGCGCACGATCGTTTCGGTGCCGAAAAAAACGGTATCGTCGCCTTCACCAATGCCTTCCACGGCCGCACCCTGTTCACCGTTTCAGCCGGCGGACAGCCCGCCTATTCGCGCGATTTCGCCCCGTTACCGCCAGCCATTCAGCATGCCACCTTTAACGATCTGGCCTCGGCGTCGGCCTTAATTAATGACCAGACCTGCGCGGTCATCGTCGAGCCGATTCAGGGCGAGGGCGGTGTATTACCGGCCGATCCGGCGTTCCTGCGCGGACTGCGCGAACTGTGCGACCGCCACCATGCGCTACTGATTTTTGATGAAGTGCAGAGCGGCGTCGGCCGTACCGGCTCGCTGTATGCCTATATGCATTACGGCGTCACGCCGGATGTGCTGAGCACCGCCAAGGCGCTGGGCGGCGGCTTCCCCATCGGTGCGATGCTGACGCGTGAAGATCTGGCGCAGGTGATGGGCGTCGGCACGCACGGCACCACCTACGGCGGCAACCCGCTGGCCGGTGCGGTGGCCGGTAAAGTGCTGGAGCTGATCAATCAGCCTGAGTTTATGGCTGGCGTCGCCGAGCGGCACCAGTGGTTTGTCACGGCGCTGCAGGAGATCAACCAGCGGCTGCCGGTGTTTAAAGAGATTCGTGGCCTGGGGCTGCTGATTGGCGCGGTACTGAATGACGATTTTGCCGGTAAAGCCAAACAGTTCAACCTGACGGCAGCGGAAGAGGGCGTGATGGTTCTGATCGCCGGTGCCAGCGTGGTGCGCTTTGCGCCGGCGCTGAACATCAGCGAGCGTGAAGTAAAAGAAGGGCTGGCGCGCTTCGAACGCGCCTGCGCACGCGTGCTCAAAGGAGCCACATCATGATGGTGATTCGCCCCGTCGAACGTGACGATCTGCCGCAGTTGCTGGCGCTGGCGGGGAAAACCGGCGGCGGTCTGACCTCGCTGCCCGCTGACAGCGAGACGCTGAAGGCGCGCATTGAGCGCTCGCTGCAAACCTGGCAGGACGCGCTGCCGCGTGCTGAACAGGGCTACGTGTTTGTGCTGGCGGATAGCAGTGACAATCGCGCCGTCGGCATCTGCGCCATTGAAGTGGCGGTAGGTTTGCAGGATCCCTGGTACAACTTCCGCGTCGGTACTCAGGTACACGCCTCGAAAGAGCTGAACGTTTACGCCAGTTTGCCGACGCTGTCGCTGAGTAACGATCACACCGGCAGCAGCGAACTGTGTACGCTGTTCCTCGATCCTGACTACCGCGACGGAAAAAATGGCCATCTGCTGTCCAAGTCGCGCTTTCTGTTTATGGCGAATTTCCGCGAGCGCTTCATGAAGCACGTGGTCGCGGAGATGCGCGGCGTCAGCGACGAGCAGGGACATTCGCCATTCTGGGACAGCGTTGGCAGCCGTTTCTTCTCCATGGAGTTTCGCCAGGCCGATTTTCTCAGCGGCACCGGGCAAAAAGCCTTTATCGCAGAACTGATGCCCAAGCATCCGCTGTATATCCACTATCTGTCGGAAGCGGCACAGCAGGTAATTGGTGAAGTCCACCCGAAAACCGCACCGGCGCGCGCGGTGCTGGAAGCCGAGGGTTTCCGCTATCTCAACTATATCGACATCTTTGACGGCGGCCCGACGCTGGAGTGTGAGATCGACCGCATCCGCGCCATCCGCAAGAGCAAAGTGCTGACCGCCAGCGAAGGCGAAGCTGAGGCGCACTGGCCGCTGTGTCTGGTGGCGAACTGCGACTATCAGCAGTTCCGCGTGGCGCTGCTGCCGGTCGATATCGCATCCGGACAGGTTCTGATTAATCAGCAGCAGCGCACCGCGCTGCGCTGCGACTATGGCGATTCGCTGCGGGTGGTTACCCTGGGTCGCGAGGAGAATAACGCATGACGCATTTTATCAACGGTGAATGGCAGCCGGGCAGCGCGGAGACGCTGAGTAAACACAATCCGGTGAGCGGCGAGATCTTATGGCAGGGCAACGCCGCTTCTGCGGCGCAGGTGGCGGCGGCCTGTGAGGCGGCTCGCGCGGCGTTCCCGGCATGGGCACGTCTGCCGTTTGCTGCCCGTCAGGCGCGGGTAGAGGATTTTGCCCGTCTGCTGGAGCGGGATAAAACCGAGCTGGCGGCGATCATCGCACGTGAGACCGGCAAGCCGCGCTGGGAAACGCTGACCGAAGTGCAGGCGATGATCAATAAAGTGGCCATTTCGGTTAAGGCTTATCACACGCGCACCGGCGAACAGGCCGAAGGTGAGAGTTCACTGCGCCACCGGCCGCACGGCGTGCTGGCGGTGTTCGGCCCGTATAACTTCCCCGGCCATCTGCCGAACGGACATATCGTGCCGGCGCTGCTGGCGGGCAACTGCGTGTTGTTTAAACCGAGCGAACTGACCCCCGCCACCGCAGAGAAAACCGTGCAGCTGTGGCATGAAGCGGGCCTGCCGGCGGGTACGCTGGCGCTGTTACAGGGCGGACGTGATACCGGCCAGGCGCTGGCGCAGGCGGAGCAGATTGACGGCCTGCTGTTTACCGGTAGCGCGGCCACCGGCTATCACCTGCATCGCCAGTTCGCCGGACAGCCGGAGAAAATGCTGGCGCTGGAGATGGGCGGCAACAATGCGCTGATTGTGGAAGATCCGGTCGACATTGATGGCGCGGTGCATATCGCCATTCAGTCGGCGTTCATTACCGCCGGCCAGCGCTGCACCTGCGCGCGTCGTTTGCTGGTGAAACGCGGTGCGGCAGGCGATGCCTTTCTGCAGCGCCTGGTCGAGGTGAGTGCGCGCCTCAAACCGGCAGCGTGGGACGCCGAACCGCAGCCGTTTATGGGCAGCGTGATTTCGCCCGCCGCCGCCGGGCAGATCTTCGCTGCCTGGCAGCAGCGGGTTGCGCTGGGTGGCAAGGTGCTGCTGGCGATGCGCTGGCCGGATCGCGACAGCGCGATTATTACGCCCGGCATCATCGACATGACCGGCGTCGCCGGACTACCTGACGAAGAGGTGTTCGGACCGCTGCTGCAGGTCATCCGCTACGACCATTACGCGCAGGCAATTGGCCTCGCCAACGACACGCGCTACGGATTGTCGTGCGGACTGGTGTCACCGCAGCGTGACCAGTTTGATCAGCTGCTGCTGGAAGCGCGCGCCGGTATCGTGAACTGGAATAAACCGCTGACCGGCGCCGCCAGTTCGGCACCGTTTGGCGGCGTGGGCGCCTCCGGTAACCACCGTGCCAGCGCCTGGTACGCGGCGGATTACTGCGCCTGGCCGATGGCCTCGCTGGAGAGCAGCAGCTTAGCGCTGCCGGGCAGCCTGTCGCCAGGGCTCGATTTTGCTGCTCCAGGAGCGACATCATGAAGGCGTTTGAAGCAAACTTTGATGGTCTGGTCGGCCTGACGCACCACTACGCTGGCCTGTCGTTTGGCAACGAAGCCTCCACGCGCAATCAGCTGCAGCCCTCCAATCCGCGGCTGGCGGCCAAACAGGGGCTGCTGAAAATGAAGGCGCTGGCCGACATGGGCTATGTGCAGGGCGTTATCCCTCCGCACGAGCGGCCTAATCTGCCGCTGCTGCGCCAGCTGGGATTCAGCGGCAGCGATGCGCAGGTACTGGCCAAAGCGGCGCAGCAGGCACCGCAGCTGCTGTCAGCGGCCAGTTCGGCGTCGGCGATGTGGGTGGCCAATGCGGCCACGGTTTCGCCATCGGCCGACAGCGCCGACGGCAAAGTGCATTTTACCGTAGCCAACCTCAACAATAAGTTCCACCGGGCGATCGAAGCGCCGGAAACCGCCGACCTGTTGCGCGCCATCTTCCGCGATGGCCGCCACTTCAGCGTGCACGACGCGCTGCCGCAGGTGGCACTGTTTGGTGACGAAGGCGCAGCCAACCATAACCGCTTCGGCGCTGACTATGGCGCGCCCGGCGTGCAGCTGTTTGTCTACGGTCGTGACGGCCAGCAGCAGGGCAGCGCACCGGTGCGCTATCCGGCGCGCCAGACGCGTGAAGCCAGCGCGGCGGTGGCGAGACTGCATCAGCTGGATGACGCGCGCACGCTGTTCGCGCAGCAAAATCCGGCGGTGATCGATCAGGGGGTATTCCACAACGACGTAATCGCCGTCAGCAATCAGCAGGTGTTTTTCTGCCACGAAGAGGCGTTTGTCGACCAGCCCCTGCTGCTGCAACAGCTGGCGGCTCAGGTGCCGGGCTTCCAGCCGGTTGTGGTACCGCGCGATCGCGTGTCAGTGGCTGATGCGGTGAACACCTATCTGTTTAACAGCCAGCTCTTGCAGCATCCGGACGGCGGCATGCGGCTGGTGCTGCCGGAAGAGTCGCGCCAGCATCCCGGCGTGTGGCGCTACCTGAGCGAGCTGGTGGAGAGCGGCGGCCCGATTCGCGCGCTGCAGGTGTTTGATCTGCGTGAGAGCATGTGCAACGGCGGCGGACCGGCCTGCCTGCGTCTGCGCGTGGTGTTAACCGAGGCGGAGCATCAGGCCGTCAATCCGGCCGTGCTGATGAACGATCGCCTGTTTACGCGTCTGAATGACTGGGTGGATCGTCACTATCGCGACCGCCTGACGCAGGCCGACCTGGCCGATCCGCAGCTGCTGAGCGAAGGGCGAAGCGCGCTGGACGAGCTGACACAGCTGCTAGACTTAGGCAGTGTCTACGCGTTTCAGCGTTAACGCCGGGGGCAAATGTGTTGCCCCCTGTGTCAGAAAGGAGTGAACATGCAGGACTTTTTACAGCAAACCTTGTCAGGCAGGCCGCCCGCGCAGCGGCAGGGCAGTAACGCCCACCTGCACTGGCAGTGGCATGATGAGGGCATACTATCCCTGACACCGCATACGCCCACGCAGCAGGCGCTGGTTCTCTCCGCCGGTATTCACGGCAACGAGACCGCCCCGGTGGAGATCCTCAACCTGTTGCTGACGCCGCTGCTGCAGGGGGAAAAACCGCTGGCCGTGCGCCTGCTGGTGATCCTCGGCAACCCGGCGGCGCTGCGCAGCGGCAAACGCTACCAGCATTATGATATCAACCGGCTGTTCGGTGGCCGCTGGCAACAGGTGGCCGACGTGCCGGAGGCGCAGCGCGCGCTGCAACTGGAGCAGGCGCTGGAGAACTTCTGGTGCGAGTGTCTCGATCACGAAATTCGCTGGCATCTCGATTTGCACACCGCGATTCGCGGTTCGTGGCATACGCGCTTTGGCGTGATGCCGCTCAACAGCCAGCCGTGGCCAGCGGATTTTTTACACTGGCTGGCAGCGGCCGAGCTGGAGGCGCTGGTGTTTCACCGTGCGCCGGGCGGCACTTTTACCCACTTCAGCTGTGAACACTATGCCGCTGCCAGCTGTACGCTGGAGCTGGGAAAGGCGCTGCCGTTTGGCGAGAACGATCTTACTCAGTTCAGCGGCGTGCAGCGTGCGCTGGCGGCGCTGCTGTACGGTGAGGCGCTGCCGGCGGTGCGCGAGACGCCGCGCCATTATCGCGTAGCGCAGCAAATCACCCGGCACGGCGAGCAGTTTGTTCTGCATATGGGCCCGGAAACTCTCAACTTCACGGCTTTCCCGCAGGGCACGCTGCTGGCGGAAGAGGGTGAGCGGCGCTATTACGTGCAGCAGGCGCGTGAATATGTGCTGTTCCCCAATCCCAACGTGGCACCGGGCCTGCGCGCCGGGCTGATGCTGGTGGAGGAGAGTGAGCAGACCCAGGCGCTGGAGTTGTAATCGAAAGCTTTACCCGGCAATCCCTCCTCTCCCTGTGACGGGAGAGGTCACGGGTGAGCAAATTAACGACATTTTCCCTTCCGCAAAACCGACAAAGCCATTACACTCCTCCTTAATTCCTGCGCTTTCCCCTTGATCGTCATACTCTTTTGCAATTCCTCACGCATTTCTTCGCAATCTCTCCATGATTGCCCGATATCTGTCTTTTATGCTTGCAGGGCTTTACTCAGCCTCTGAGTAGTTGACGTTCAGCGTCGTATGCTTGTTTCCGAAGACGCGACACAGGCTGTCGTCATTAAACTGAAAAGTAAGGACAATATTATGCGTAAACTGACCTCCCTGTTTCTGGCTACCGCAATGGCTTTCGGCGCCGCCAATATCGTCCATGCTGCGGCTGACAACCTGACGCCGCCGCCAGCGGGCAGTGAAAAACCGATGCACAAGCCGATGCGCCACCACGGCATGGACATGATGTTCAAAGACCTCAACCTGACCGACGCGCAGAAAACCCAGATTCGCGACATCCTGCGTGACAGCCATAAGGACATGAAGCGCCCATCGCTGGAAGAGCGTCGTGCTAACCACAGCATCATCGCATCCGACACCTTTGACCGTGCCAAAGCAGAAGCGCAGGCAGACAAAATGAGCGCCAATGCGAAAGAGCATGCGCTGAAGATGCTGGAAACCCAGAACAAGATCTATAACGTGCTGACGCCAGACCAGAAGAAGCAGTACAACGCCAACTTTGAGAAACGTCTGACAGAAAAAGGCCCGCACGACGGTAAAATGCCGCCACCGCCGGCTGATGGCGAATAAGCCGTTTAGCTCACCGGTTTGAGACCGCCGACGTTGTCCATGGCACACTGTGCTTTGGGCAGCGTCGGCGGTTTTGCGTTACAGCTCAATCAGCGGATAAACGCCGGACAGCAGCGGTCGGCAGAGAATTTTGTAGCCGTCATGGTCGAAGCCGTGACGCGCACGCTGCAGCTGACGCGCTTCCTGCTCACTGCTGACCGAACCCAGCCAGAACCAGTGATCGATGACGTGAATCTGCGTCATCTCCGTCCCGCGCTCCACCATACCCACCGGGCCCTGCCACGGCCAGCACACCACGCGCAGCTGCTCCAGCCCTGCCAGCAGGCGCTGCTGATGCGCCGCCAGCGGTTCCGCCCCGCAGCAGGCACCGGCACAGCGTTTAAGCGCCGCGCGGAAACAGCCGCGCCCCGGTTGCAGGCGCTCTAATCCCAGCAGGCCGTGACACAGGCGCAGCTCATCGGCGAGGCTTTTCAGCTTCTCTAACGCGGCAAAGCGGCTGCGGAATAACCCGTACAGGTCAGGCGAGGAGGAGAAATCGAGATCGCGCGCGTACACCACCTGCGGTGCGCCGTCGCCCAGCTGCAGCGAGCACAGCTGGCGGTTTTTGCGCAGGCGCTTATTAAACAGCGGCTGCTGCGTTTTGATCATCTGCGCTTCGAGCAGCTGTGCGCCTACGTCCCCGGCGGTGGGGATCCAGCTGACGCGTCGCGCCTGGCGCAGCATGCTGGCTTCATCCGCCGTGCGAAAATGGGCCATCACCCGGCTGCGCAGGTTGATACTCTTGCCGATGTACAGCGGCAGGTTGTCGTTATCACCGTGGAAGGTGTAAACGCCCGGCTGATTAGGCAAGCCTTCCAGCCACTGACGCAGATGTTCGGGATATTGATAGATAGCCGCCGCATCAAATTCGAGGCGATGGCGGTTTGCTCGTCTGACCAAAGAACGCTCCGCTTACTGGTTGTGCATACAGTATATCAGCGTGCGCGTTTTCTCGCCAGCGGGGGTGTTAAGAGGCAGGCTTCCCGCAGGGGGAGCGGGAAGCCGCAGGGATTACTTCTTCCAGAAGTCGTCGAACACGGTGATCGGCGGACGACGTTTATGCTCGGTTTTGGTGTACCAGCCTTCAATGATTTTCGCCGCGTCGGCGTCGATGGTTTTGCCTTCGAGAAAATCATCAATCTGCTGATAGGTCACGCCCAGCGCCACTTCATCCTGCAGACCGGGACGATCGTCCTCCAGATCGGCGGTAGGGTGCTTGAGATAGAGATGTTCCGGGCAGCCGAGCGCTTTCAGCAGCTGTTTGCCCTGGCCCTTGTTGAGGCGGAAAATCGGGTTGATGTCGCTGCCGCCGTCGCCGTACTTGGTAAAGAAGCCGGTCACCGCTTCTGCGGCATGATCGGTGCCGACCACGACGCCTTTGGTCATGCCGGCAATGCTGTACTGGGCTTTCATGCGTTCGCGCGCTTTCTCGTTGCCGCGCACAAAATCCGACAGGGCAATGCCCGCCTCCTGCAGCGCGCGCTCGCTGGCCAGTACCGCTTCTTTGATGTTAACCACCAGCGTGCGATCCGGCTGGATGAATGCCAGCGCATCCTGACAATCCTGCTCGTCAGCCTGCACGCCATACGGCAGGCGCACGGCGATAAAGCTGTAGTCGTGATCGCCGGTCTCTTCACGCAGTTCAGTGATAGCAGTCTGCGCCAGCTTGCCGGTCAGCGTTGAGTCCTGACCGCCGCTGATGCCGAGCACAAGGGTTTTGATAAACGGATGGGCTTTCAGATAGGACTTCAGAAAATCGACGCTGACGCGGATCTCCTGCTGCGGGTCGATAACCGGTTTAACACCCAGGGCCTGAATGATTTCCTGCTGCAGTGACATGAACCTCTCCTCAAGTCGGTAGCCTGACGGCACAATGCGAATCATGTGCTAAAGCTAACGCCTCCGCAGAAAAACAACAAGCCGAACGGCTTGTTGCCCGGTGTTTCTGTTGGCAATTCAGGCGCTTTTTGGTTTCTGCGCCAGCAGCATGAACATCACGATGGCCAGCATAAAGCAGCCAAAGATGGTGGCCGTCATGCTGATTACCGAGGTGCCGCCAAGGCCGGTGATCGGTACGCTGAGCGCGCCGAGCGAGAACATCGCAACACCGATTACCGCCGAGGCGCTGCCGGCGCGGTGGCCCTGGCTCTGCATCGCCAGCGATGACGCGGTGGTGGCGATCACGCCGTTACTGGCGATGGTGAAGAACAGCGCCACCAGCACCAGCGGCAGCGGCGCGCCGCTCACGCCGGCCAGTAGCAGGCAGCTGGAGGCGACAAACGCCAGCGTCAGGCCGCCCTTCAGCACGCGATATTCGCCCCACAGCGGACAGAGCCGGGCGCTGGTCTGGGAAGCAATCACCAGGCCAATACCGTTCGCCGCAAAGCACAAGCTGAACGCCTGCGGTGACAGGCCGTAAATCTGCTGCAGCACAAACGGCGAGGCGCCGATATAAGCAAACATGCCGGACATCATGAAGCCCTGCGTCAGGCAGAAGCCCATAAACGGCCGGTGGGTGATGACCTGGCCGAGCGCTGCCCAGGCGGAGAAGATCGATCCCTGGCTACGGCGTTCGGCCGGCAGGGTTTCGCGCAGCTTCCAGCGCGCCAGCAGAATCAGCAGCACGGCAATCGCGCCCAGCACTACAAAGATGCCGCGCCAGTTCAGCACCGTCATCAGCGCACCGCCCAGCACCGGCGCACCAATCGGCGCCAGGCCATTCACCAGCATCAGCAGGGCAAAAAAGCGCGTCAGCTCATGGCCGCTATACATATCGCGGGCAATGGCACGCGACAGCACCGCGCCGCCGGCACCGGCCAGCCCTTCAAACAGGCGCGCCACCAGCAGAGCGTGAATATCCTTCGCCAGCGCACAGCCAATTGAGGCGATGAACAGCAGCGCCAGCGACAGCAGCAGCGGACGAATACGGCCAAACTTATCGCTCATCGGACCAAACAGCAGCTGTCCGGCGCCCAGCCCCAGCAGACCGGCGGTCAGACTTAGCTGGGCAGTAGCGGTTTCGCTACCGAGGTCGCGCGCCAGTTCAGGCAGGGCGGGCAGATAGAGATCGATACAAAGCGGCCCGAGCGCGGCGAGCAGGCCGAGCGTGATGGCATAAACCAGCCGGTTAGGGTGTGCAGGTGTCATTGATCCTCTGTGTTATTTTTGGCTTTAAGATGTATCTTGCGCCGCGATTATACGGAGCCGGTGACGGCAAAACAGTATCTTTACGTAATCCTGACGCTTCAGAACTGACCGAAAGCACCGCCATTGAGTTGATAAATCTGGAATTATGTTCCAGGCTTAGTGGGACATGGACAAAGTATGAGGAACAACAAGATGAATAAAGTGCTGGGATGTATCGCTGCCGCTATGACGCTGGCAGCCCTGTCTGGTTGTACAACTTACGATCGTGCGGAAAGCTACGTGACTAAGCCTGTGGTGAAGGATGTGAAAAAAGGCATGACGCGTGAACAGGTGCGCCAGATTGCCGGACCGGCGTCAACCGAGATCACCATGGTTCACGCACGGGGTACCTGCCAGACCTACGTGATTGGTGAGCGTGATGGCAAACAGCAAACTTATTTTGTGAGCTATAACGACACCGGTCGCGTCATGAACTACGGCTTCCAGAGCTGTAAGGATTACGATACCGATCCGCAAGCCGCGCAGTAACGGCAGCAGAATAACAAACGGCCCGTCTCAGACGGGCCGTTTTTCTTTGTGCGCTTACAGCCCATACGGCCGCGGCACCTCAATGTAGCTGCCGCTGATCTCGCGCTGATAGTAGTGACCATCCTGCACGTAATAGCGTTTGCCGTTATAATCCAGAACGCGCATGGCGCTGGCCGGTGGGCCATCCGGTGGCTGGACCACCACGTAGGTGTCGCCCTGCCGCTGGTAGTAGCTACCGTTCAGCAGGTAGTAGGTCAGTCCGCCAATCAGCACGGCGGTCGCGGCCTCCGGCAGAAAACGCAGCGGTCCGGGATGGCCCCAGCGGGGTCCCGGACCACCCCAGTGCGGGCCGGGTCCCGGACCCCAGCCATACGGATGAGCAAAACTTACAGTTGGCGCTATCAGGGTTAACGCCAGCATTGAGGCGATAACGTTTCTCATGGGGGTTCTCCTGCGGTAACTCCCCGCAGCATTCGCCTTTCAGCGCGCAAACTCAAGCAAAAAACCGTCGATTTTGCCTCCGTTTACCATGCTTAACGCTTTCCTGACGTTAGCGCCACGATTGCGGAAAAAAGTGCAGAAAACGGCAAAAAAAACGGCAGGCTTTGCGGCCTGCCGTTACGGGAAAACGGGTAATTAGCGGTGCGCCAGTTCCGCGTGTTCGTCGCTCTCCAGCACTTTTTTGTCGGTCATACCCAGCCAGCGGCTGGTCAGTGAACCGGCGGTCATCGAGCCGTTAACGTTGAGCGCGGTACGGCCCATATCAATCAGCGGTTCGATGGAGATCAGCAATGCCACCAGCGTGACCGGCAGTCCCATCGCCGGCAGGACGATCAGCGCGGCAAAGGTCGCGCCGCCACCGACGCCCGCCACACCGGCTGAGCTCAGCGTGACAATACCGACCAGCGTGGCGATCCATACCGGGTCAAACGGGTTGATGCCCACGGTCGGCGCTACCATCACCGCCAGCATGGTGGGATAGAGGCCGGCACAGCCGTTCTGGCCGATGGTCGCGCCAAACGAGGCCGAGAAGCTGGCGATGGATTCCGGTACGCCCAGACGACGTGTCTGTGTCTCCACGTTCAGCGGAATACTGGCGGCGCTGGAACGGCTGGTGAAGGCAAAGGTAATCACCGGCCAGACTTTACGGAAGAAGCGCAGCGGGTTGATACCGTTGATCGACAGCAGCAGCGCGTGAACGCCAAACATGATCGCGAGGCCGAGATACGAGGCCACTACAAAGCCGCCCAGCTTGATGATGTCCTGCAGGTTGGAACCGGCAACCACTTTGGTCATCAGCGCCAGCACGCCGTACGGCGTCAGCTTCATGATCAGACGCACCAGCTTCATCACCCAGGATTGCAGGGTATCAATCGCCACCAGCACGCGCTCGCCTTTGGCTTTGTCATCTTTCAGCAGCTGCAGCGCCGCCACGCCGAGGAAAGCGGCGAAAATCACTACGCTGATGATCGACGTTGGATTGGCACCGGCCAGATCGGCAAACGGGTTTTTCGGGATAAAGGAGAGCAGCAGCTGCGGCGTACTGAGATCCGCGACTTTACCAACGTAGTTGCTCTGGATGGCGCTCAGACGCGCGGTTTCCTGCGCGCCCTGTACCAGCCCCTCGGCGCTGAGGTGGAACAGGCCGGTCACCAGCACGCCCACCAGTGCGGAAATGGCGGTGGTAAACAGCAGCACGCCGATGGTCAGCACGCTGATTTTGCCCAGCGACGAGGCGTTATGCAGCCGCGCCACCGCACTGAGGATCGAGGCAAATACCAGTGGCATGACAATCATCTGCAGCAGCTGAACATAGCCGTTGCCGACGATGTTGAACCAGCCAATCGACTCTTTCACCACCGGGCTGTTTTCGCCATAAATGGCCTGCAGTGCCAGGCCAAAGATCACCCCCAGCACCAGGCCGGTCAGCACACGCTTCGACAGGCTCCAGCTCTGGTTGCCGACGCGGTTTAACGCAATCAGCAGCGCGACAAATGCCACGATATTGATGATCAGAGGAATATTCATTGTTAACTCCTGAAGGTCGCCACGCGATCGCGCCGCGTAACCGAAAATAGCAGAGGGATCCTCTGTAACTGTCGCGGCATGGTACCAGTTGGCCCTGCGGGAACAATATATCTAAATCGTCTGGGTTATAACTAAATGGAATTTAAGGCGATTATTTCAGCAATCGCTGGCAGAAGGAAAAATACATCAGCGCGTACTACCGTTCACCAGCCGGCCAATGCCGTTCTGCAGATTGTTGAACAGCTGCTCCGGCCAGCCGTTAGCGCCAAACGACGGCATACCGGGCGGAAACCACAGCGCATAACCTACGAGTGCGAGGCACAGCGCACGCTCCAGCTGATTGCCTTGCTGGCTGTTGAGGATAGGCAGGCGAAAGCGCCAGCGGCACGGCCACAGCAGCGGCACGCCGGCGGGCGTCAGCATATCGGCGACAATGTGGCTCAGATAGCCGAGCGTCATGCCCTGCAGGACATCCGCTGGCAGGAACCAGTCGGCCGGCACGTTAATCTGAAACAGCCACAGGCTGACCGCCACCGCCAGCAGGCTATGGGTAAAGCCGCGATGGCCAAAAGCGCGGGCTATCGGCTGCGACAGCCACTTTAGCCGCTGGCCCAGCACTGATTTAGGGTGATCGATATCCGGCAGCAGGCAGGTCAGCAGCGCAGCCGGCACCAGATGCCACCAGTCGGCACTGGCCATCACCGGCGTCAGTTCGGCGCGTTTGGCAAATATCGCACTGGCGATGGCAAAAATGATATGGCCTTCGGCCGTCATGATGGAACCTGGCTGCAAAAACTGTCGATGCATCCAGTATAGGGATTTATCCAGTAAATGAGAACGGTGACGCTGTAACGAAGAGTGAATTTTTTGCTGACCCGCGCCTGAAAAAAGCGCGGGAAATTAACGGTCTGGCTTACTTTTGCGCCTGGCAACCGGGCGAAACATCAGCCAGGCGTAACGCGCCTCGCACATCGATCAGTTAAACAGATGTTCCGCCTGCAGCTGCGTCAGGTTTTCCAGTTGCACATTGGCCAGTGCCCAGCGCGCATCGTGGCGATGTTCGGCGGCAGGCACCACAATGGAACGCATGCGCGCGGCTTTACTGGCGATCATGCCGTTGAACGAGTCTTCCAGCGCCACGCAGTTGAGCGGATCAACCCCCAGCTTTGCTGCAGCATCCAGATACACCTGCGGATGCGGTTTGCTGTAAGGCAGCGCTTCAGCCGAGGCGAGGGCGCTAAAGTAGTGACGCAGATTGAACATCTCCAGCACGCGTTCCAGCATCGCCAGCGGAGACGCCGAGGCCAGCGCAATCGCCAGGCCCTGTTGCTGACACAGCTGCAGCGCCTGCTCTACGCCGGGCAATAGCGGCCGCGTCTCTTCGACCAGCGCCAGCGCACGGGCAATAATACGCTGAGTGACTTCGGCCTGATCCGGTCCGTTCCACGGCAGCGCCTCGTACCACATGCGCACGGTTTGATCGATGCGCAGGCCGAGCGTATCCGGCAGCTCGTGGCGGCGGCTAATATCCACATTCAGGCTGGCAAACACCTCCAGCTCGGCGCGATCCCATAGCGGTTCAGAATCAATCAGTAAGCCATCCATATCAAAAATAGCGGCCAACACAGGGCGACGATAGGTCATACAACAGCTCCATTGACAGTTTGCCCTACCTTAACATGGGCGGCGGCGAAAACCGACTTACGGCAGGTTACGCATTTTTCAGGAAAATTTGCTGTAGTGCAGGTAGACTTAGGGCAAAACTACTGTTTGTGAAGGGAAGACACCATGACGTATCAACAGGCTGGCCGCATCGCCATCCTCAAGCGAGTGGCTGGCTGGGTGATTTTTATTCCGGCGCTGTTATCCACCCTTATCTCCATCTTAGGCTTCATGTTTAAACACAGCGAAAAGCAGCCCGGCATTGACGCCGTGATGCTCGACTTCGTGCATGTGATGGTGGATATGATTAAGTTCAACACGCCGTTTCTCAATGTGTTCTGGAACAATTCGCCGGTGCCGGAATTCAACGGCGGGGCCAATATTGGCTTCTGGCTGATCTATATCCTGATATTCGTGGGCATCGCTTTGCAGGCCTCGGGCGCACGCATGTGGCGTCAGGCGCGCCATATCAAAGAAGGCATTGAAGACCAGATGATCCTGGAACAGGCGAAGGGCAGCGAAGGGCGCACGCGGGCGCAGCTGGAAGAGAAAATCCATGTGCCGCGCCACACCATTTTGCTGCAGATTTTTCCGCTGTATATTCTGCCGGTGATCATCGCCGTGGCCGGTTACTTCGTGTTGAAACTGCTTGGCATGCTGTAAGGCGTCAGGCCGGTCTGACCTGGCGCTGGCCCAGCGCATCCTCCTCCAGCAACTGGCCGATAGCGAACTGCGCTTCGCCGGCCCAGTTGCCGCCAAAGACGTTGGCGCGGTTGAGCAGATAGTAGAGCTGATACACCGGCTGACGCTGCGAGAAGCCTTCCGGCAGCGGCCACACCGCATGATACCCTTCGTAAATCTGGCGCGGCAGATCGGCGTAATAGCTGAGCATCGCCAGGTCGCATTCGCGATCGCCCCAGTAGCAGGCGGGATCGAACAGCCACGGGCCGCTGGCGCTGCCGGCGCAGTTGGCTGGCCACAAATCACCATGCAATAACGACGGTTGCGGATGGTGATTAGCGAGGCTGCGCTGCACGCAATCCACGATCAGCTCCATGTCACCGTAGTGCACGCCTTTCTCCGCCGCCAGCTGCAGCTGCCAGCCGATGCGCTGTTCGGCGAAAAACACCGACCATTTGCGTAACCAGCTGTTGGGTTGCGGCGTGGTGGTTATGTTGTTGTCGAAGTCGAGACCAAACTGCGGTTGCTCGCTCCACTGGTGCAGATGGGCCAGCTGCTGGCCGAGCTGGAATGCGCTTTGGGCGTCGAGTGGCTGCGGGGGAATGTATTCCAGTAGCAGAAAGCTGGTGTCACGATCGTTACCGACGCCGTAGACCTTCGGCACGCGCACCGTGTGGGTACGCGCCAGCAGATCAAGCTGGTCGGCTTCCCAGCTGAACAGCGTCAGCATGTCGCGCGTGTTGCATTTGACGAACACTTCCAGCTCACCGTAGCGCAGGCGCCACGCTGGATGAATATCGCCACCGGGCAACTCATGACGTTCGGTGATTTCGGCATCGCCGGCGTACTCGCTTAACAGACGACTAATGGCTGACCACATCGGGTAATCCTCTTTATTCGCTGCGTAAGATCGATTGTAACGCGCAAAACTTGCACAACTCCAGCGGCAATGCGCAATTTGCGGATTGCGTCAGGCTTGCGCTTTGAGAAACGCCTCCAGCGTGGTGACATCAGCGTCCGGCTGCTGATCAAGCGCCACTGCCGCCAGCCCGGCGGCGTGTTCCGCCAGCGCCTGCTCCTCCAGCGCACTGACAATGCCAAAGCTGTTGGTGCCCAGCTCGTGCGGATGGCCGTCCGCATCGTGTAACGTGGTGCTGTAACCACCGTTAACCATCGCGCTATTCAGCGCCTGCAGATCGCCAAGACCCCTTTCCTGATAACGGAAGGTGACAACGTAACGCTTGAGATCATGATCGCCCATCTTTTCACCTCATTGTTATCGAACAGATTTCAGCGTAGACCAGCGCCTGCGATAGAGCGAATTCTGCACAATCGTCCGGCGGCGCACAGCGTAAAGTCCTGTCAGGGTCGGCAGAAAATTCTTGTAGCATTTAAGCTGTTATTTGGTTATTTGCCGCCTATAATGCGCGCCGGAAATGGGAAGATTCCCAATCCACAAGCGGTGCCAGCGCAAAACCTGGCGATTCTGGTGCTTTCATACTTTTTTACAAAACTTACCGTAAATTGCATTGATTGCCCGGGAAAATTCTCCAGACTCATCTCTTTTTCAACTGTCGTACGGGTTACCTTTTAATGAAAGCCTTCAATAAGCTGTCCGCTGTTTTGTTGCTCTCCGCCGGAGCATTTTGTCACCAGGCCCTTGCAGATAACGCTGTCTTCACCTCAATGGATGACCCTTCTACGGCAAAAAAACCGTTTGAAGGCACCGCGTCAGCCGGTTACCTGGCACAGACCGGTAACACCACCAGCTCATCGCTGACCGCGTCAACCAGCATGACCTGGTATCAGACCTCAACGGCGTACAGCCTGTGGGGTAACGCCGCGAATACCTCATCCAACGATGAGCGCTCGTCGGAAACCTATAACATCGGTGGCCGTAGCCGTTACAACCTCAACAGCGCTGACTACCTGTTCGGTCAGGCGAGCTGGCTGAGCGACCGCCTGAACGGTTATGATTCACGCGATGTCCTGACCGCCGGTTACGGTCGTCAGATCCTCAACGGTCCGGTGCACTCGCTGCGTGCTGAATTCGGTCCGGGTGTACGTTACGATGACTTCCACGATGGCGGCCACGAAACCAAAGCACTGGGCTACGGCGCGCTGAGCTATCAGTGGCAGCTGACTGACACCACCAAATTCATCCAGGGTGTGTCGGTGCTGAGCAGCTTTGGTGAAGACACCACGCTGAACTCCGAAACCGCACTGCAGGTGGCGATCAACGACCACTTCGCGCTGAAACTGGGCTACAACGTCACCTGGAATAACAATCCGCCAGAATCTGCGCCAGACCGTACCGACACCAAAACCACGGTCCAGCTCTCTTACGCGATGTAAACCAGAGCGCATTGTTACACCGTCGCCCGGCCTGTGCCGCGCGGCGGTTTTTTTTGATCTCTCTTTGGCTTAGCGCATTTCTTCGCGGGTTTTGCTCACTGCGGAAAGCTGTTATCATCGTTGCCGCTTTACGCGCCTGGCGTCATTCCGACAGTGTGGGTCTGACATCGCGCCAGGTTAACCAAACAAAACTCAGTGTTGCATGTAGGCTTTCGTGTGGCTTACCACTGCAATTAAGGATATGAAATGCCAGTAATTACTCTTCCTGATGGCAGCCAGCGCGTATTTGACCGTCCGGTCAGCGTGATGGACATCGCTCTGGATATTGGACCGGGCCTGGCGAAAGCCTGTATTGCCGGTCGTGTTAATGGCGAGCTGGTGGACGCGGTTGATCCGATCACCGAAGATGCTCAGGTGGCAATTATCACCGCCAAAGATGAAGCCGGTCTGGAAATTATTCGTCACTCTTGCGCGCACCTGTTAGGGCATGCGATCAAGCAGCTGTGGCCGAATACCAAAATGGCGATTGGTCCGGTGATCGATAACGGCTTCTATTATGATGTCGATCTCGAACACACCCTGACGCAGGAAGATCTTGAGCTGCTGGAAAAGCGCATGCACCAGTTGGCTGAGACAAATTACGATGTCGTGAAGAAAAAGGTGAGCTGGCAGGAAGCACGTGATGTGTTTGCTGAGCGTGGCGAAAGCTACAAAACCACCATTCTTGATGAAAACATCAGTCACGATGATCAACCTGGTTTGTATCATCATGAAGAATACATCGACATGTGCCGCGGTCCGCACGTGCCGAATATGCGTTTCTGCCATCATTTTAAACTGCAGAAAATCTCCGGAGCCTACTGGCGCGGCAACAGCGACAACAAAATGCTGCAGCGTATTTACGGTACGGCCTGGGCGGACAAGAAACAGCTGGCGGCGTATCTGCAGCGCCTGGAAGAGGCCGCGAAGCGCGATCACCGTAAAATCGGTAAGCAGCTCGATCTCTACCACATGCAGGAAGAAGCACCGGGTATGGTATTCTGGCACAATGACGGCTGGACCATCTTCCGCGAGCTGGAAGTGTTTGTGCGCACCAAGCTGAAAGAGTACGACTACCAGGAAGTGAAAGGTCCGTTCATGATGGACCGCGTGCTGTGGGAAAAAACCGGGCACTGGGACAACTACAAAGAAGCGATGTTCACCACCTCTTCAGAGAACCGTGAATACTGCATCAAGCCGATGAACTGTCCGGGTCACGTGCAGATCTTTAACCAGGGTCTGAAATCGTACCGCGACCTGCCGCTGCGTATGGCGGAGTTCGGTAGCTGTCACCGTAACGAACCGTCAGGTGCGCTGCACGGTCTGATGCGCGTGCGCGGCTTTACCCAGGATGACGCCCACATCTTCTGTACTGAAGATCAGGTGCGTGATGAAGTGAACAGCTGCATCCGCATGGTCTATAACATGTACAGCACCTTCGGTTTTGAAAAAATCGTGGTGAAACTGTCGACGCGCCCTGAGAAGCGCATTGGCAGCGATGAGATGTGGGATCGCGCCGAAGTGGACCTCGCCGAAGCGCTGAAAGAGAACAACATTCCGTTCGAATATCAGCCGGGTGAAGGCGCCTTCTACGGCCCGAAAATTGAGTTTACGCTGCACGATTGTCTCGACCGCGCCTGGCAGTGCGGCACCGTTCAGCTAGACTTCTCCCTGCCGAAACGTCTGGACGCCACCTACGTGGGCGAAACCAACGATCGTCAGACGCCAGTGATGATTCACCGTGCGATTCTGGGTTCGATGGAGCGCTTCATCGGAATTCTGACCGAAGAGTTCGCCGGTTTCTTCCCGAGCTGGCTGGCGCCGGTACAGGCAGTGGTGATGAATATCACCGACGGCCAGGCAGAATATGTCAGTGAATTGACGAAGAAATTGCAGAATGCTGGCATTCGTGTCAAAGCAGACTTGAGAAACGAGAAGATAGGCTTTAAAATCC
>NZ_JASEWO010000082.1:0-19471 GCF_030024295.1 Pantoea sp. Pa-EAmG | reverse complement strand
CCATGACAGGTGCACAGTGGGTAGTTCAGGCTTTACGCGCGCAGGGTGTCGACACAGTGTTTGGTTATCCTGGCGGAGCAATCATGCCAGTGTACGATGCGCTCTACGATGGCGGCGTGGAACATCTACTGTGTCGTCATGAACAAGGTGCGGTGATGGCAGCGATCGGTTATGCGCGTGCGACCGGCAAAACCGGGGTTTGCATTGCGACTTCCGGACCGGGCGCCACCAACCTGATCACCGGACTGGCCGATGCGATGATGGATTCCGTTCCGGTTGTCGCCATCACCGGGCAGGTCTCTTCAGCGTTTATCGGTACCGACGCCTTTCAGGAGATCGACGTTCTTGGCCTGTCATTAGCCTGCACTAAACACAGCTTCCTCGTTGAATCGCTGGATGATTTACCCTCGGTGATGGCGGAAGCTTTCGCCATCGCGCAGTCCGGCCGTCCGGGACCGGTACTGGTCGACATCCCCAAAGATATTCAGATTGCCAGCGGTGACCTGACGCCGCACCTGCTGCCGGTTGAAGAAGCACTGAGCCACTCACCGCAGCACATTGCCGAAGCGCGCGCGCTGATGGCGCAGGCGCAAAAACCGATGCTGTATATCGGCGGCGGTGTCGGCATGGCGCAGGCCGTCCCGGCGCTGCGGGCTATGGCGCAGGAGACCGGCATCCCGATGGTTTCTACCCTGAAAGGCCTGGGCAGCGCCGAAGCCAGCAGCGATCTCTATCTCGGTATGCTCGGCATGCACGGCACCAAAGCGGCCAACCTGGCGGTGCAATCCTGTGATTTGCTGATTGCCGTCGGCGCACGTTTCGACGACCGCGTCACCGGTAAGCTGGATACCTTCGCGCCGCACGCCAGCGTCATTCATATTGATGTCGATCCGGCGGAATTAAACAAACTGCGTCGCGCTCACGTTTCACTGCAGGGCGACCTCAACCAGGTGTTGCCGGCGCTGAGCATGCCGCTGCAGATCGACGGCTGGCGTACTGAAGTTAAAGCGATGAACGCGGAGTTCGCGTGGCGTTACGACCATCCTGGCGAGGCGATCTACGCGCCGCTGCTGCTGAAGCAGTTGTCAGATCGTAAACCTGACAGCGCGGTGGTAACCACCGACGTTGGCCAGCACCAGATGTGGGCGGCGCAGCACATGCGCTTCAGCGCGCCGGAAAACTTCATCACCTCCAGCGGTCTGGGCACCATGGGCTTTGGGCTGCCGGCTGCGGTAGGCGCGCAGGTTGCCCGTCCGGATGACACCGTTATCTGCGTGTCCGGTGACGGCTCAATCATGATGAATATTCAGGAGCTGGGCACCATCAAGCGTAAGCAGCTGCCGGTAAAAATCCTGCTGCTGGATAACCAGCGTCTTGGCATGGTTCGCCAGTGGCAGCAGCTGTTCTTTGATGGCCGCTATAGCGAAACCATCCTCACCGATAACCCCGATTTCCTCACGCTGGCCAGCGCCTTTGATATCCCAGGCCAGCACATTAGCCGTAAAGATCAGGTCGACGCCGCGATAGATGCTCTGCTGAACAGTGAAGGTCCTTACTTCCTGCATGTTTCGATTGATGAGCATGAGAACGTCTGGCCATTGGTACCGCCGGGTGCCAGCAACGCAAACATGATGGAGAAAACCGCATGAACCAGCATCAATTGTCTATCGAAGCTCGCTTCCGTCCTGAAATATTGGAGCGCATTTTGCGTGTCGTCCGCCACCGTGGCTTCCAGGTGTGCTCGATGAACATGGCATCTGCGATTAACGCCGAGAACATTAATATCGAGATGACCGTTGCCAGCCAGCGCTCGGTCGATTTACTGTCTTCGCAGTTAAGCAAACTTATGGATGTCGCTTGTGTCGAGATCCAGCAACAGACATCACAACAAATCCGCGCTTAGTCGCCAAAGGAAATAGCAATGAGTACGAAGAAAGCAGACTTTATTTGGTTCAACGGGGAGATGGTTAAGTGGGAAGACGCCAAGGTTAGCGTCATGTCTCACGCACTGCACTACGGTACTTCTGTGTTTGAAGGCGTACGTTGCTACGACTCACACAAAGGCCCAGTGGTGTTCCGTCACCGTGAACACATGCAGCGTCTGCATGATTCCGCCAAGATCTACCGTTTCCCTATCGCCGCCAGCGTTGATGAGCTGATGGAAGCCTGCCGCGAAGTGATTCGCGTGAACAAATTGAAGAGCGCTTACATCCGCCCACTGGCGTTTGTTGGCGACGTAGGCCTGGGCGTGAACCCACCAGACGGCTACACCACCGACGTGATCATCGCTGCTTTCCCATGGGGTGCTTACCTGGGTGCTGAAGCACTGGAAAATGGTATTGATGCGATGGTTTCTTCCTGGAACCGTGTGGCACCAAACACCTTGCCAACAGCGGCTAAAGCGGGCGGTAACTACCTTTCCTCACTGCTGGTGGGCAGCGAAGCGCGCCGCCACGGTTATCAGGAAGGTATCGCTCTCGACACCAACGGCTATATTTCAGAAGGTGCGGGTGAAAACTTGTTCGAAGTGAAAGATGGCATTCTTTTCACGCCGCCATTCACTTCTTCAGCGCTGCCGGGCATCACCCGTGACGCCATCATTAAACTGGCGATCGATCTGGGTATCGAAGTGCGTGAGCAGACCCTGTCGCGCGAATCGCTGTATCTGGCTGATGAAGTGTTCATGTCTGGTACTGCGGCAGAAATCACCCCAGTGCGCAGCGTTGATGGCATTCAGGTTGGTGCCGGCAAACGCGGCCCAGTGACCACCAAAATTCAGAGCGCCTTCTTCGGCCTGTTCACGGGCGAAACCGAAGATAAGTACGGCTGGTTGGATCAGGTTAATCCATAACAAGACCGTTACGCGGGTGCAGCTGCGCCCGCGTCATATTTCAGACTGGAGTAAATAGAGCATGCCTAAGTACCGTTCTGCCACCACCACCCATGGTCGTAACATGGCGGGTGCACGCGCCCTGTGGCGCGCCACAGGAATGACCGACGCCGATTTCGGTAAACCGATTATCGCCGTGGTTAACTCATTCACCCAATTCGTGCCGGGCCACGTGCACTTGCGCGATATGGGCAAGCTGGTGGCTGAGCAAATCGAAGCCGCCGGTGGTGTCGCCAAAGAGTTCAACACCATCGCGGTGGATGACGGTATCGCCATGGGTCATGGCGGCATGCTGTATTCACTGCCTTCGCGCGAGCTGATCGCCGACTCTGTGGAGTACATGGTTAACGCGCACTGCGCCGATGCCATGGTGTGTATTTCTAACTGCGACAAAATCACCCCGGGCATGTTGATGGCGTCACTGCGCCTCAACATCCCAGTGATCTTTGTTTCCGGCGGTCCTATGGAAGCCGGTAAAACCAAGCTGTCCGACAAAATCATCAAGCTGGACCTGGTCGATGCGATGATTCAGGGCGCCAACCCGAACGTCAGTGACGCCGATAGCGATAAAATCGAACGTTCTGCCTGTCCGACCTGCGGTTCGTGCTCCGGTATGTTCACCGCCAACTCCATGAACTGTCTGGCCGAAGCGCTAGGTCTGGCGCAGCCGGGCAACGGTTCACTGTTGGCGACTCACGCCGACCGTAAAGAGCTGTTCCTCAACGCCGGTAAACGCATCGTTAGCCTGACCAAAAAGTATTACGAGCAGGATGATGAGCGCGTACTGCCGCGCAACATCGCCACCAAAGCCGCGTTTGAGAACGCGATGACGCTGGATATCGCCATGGGCGGTTCCACCAACACCGTTCTGCACCTGCTGGCAGCGGCGCAGGAAGGCGAAATCGAATTCAATATGTCGGATATCGATCGCCTGTCGCGCAAAGTGCCACACCTGTGCAAAGTGGCGCCGAGTACGCCGAAATATCACATGGAAGACGTACACCGCGCCGGTGGCGTTGTCGCCATTCTGGGCGAGCTGGATCGTGCAGGGCTGATCGACACCACTGCGCGCAACGTTTTGCAGCAGAGCATGCGCGAAACCCTGGATCAGTACGACATCATGCTGACCAAAGACGAAGCGGTGAAGAAGATGTTCCGCGCCGGTCCAGCCGGTATCCGTACCACTCAGGCCTTCTCACAGGATTGCCGTTGGGACACGCTGGATGATGACCGTGTAGAGGGTTGTATCCGTACCCGCGAACACGCGTTCTCTCAGGATGGTGGCTTGGCTGTGCTGTACGGCAACATCTCCGAAGATGGTTGTATCGTAAAAACCGCCAGCGTGGATGCAGAGCTGTTGACCTTCAAAGGCCCGGCAAAAGTCTACGAAAGCCAGGATGATGCGGTAGAGGCGATCCTCGGCGGTAAAGTGGTGGCCGGTGACTGTGTGGTGATCCGCTACGAAGGACCAAAAGGCGGTCCGGGCATGCAGGAAATGCTGTATCCAACCACCTACCTGAAATCGATGGGACTGGGCAAAGCCTGTGCGCTGATCACCGATGGCCGCTTCTCTGGTGGTTCTTCTGGTCTCTCTGTGGGACACATCTCGCCTGAAGCAGCGAGCGGCGGCACCATTGCGCTGATCCAGGATGGCGACATGATCGAGCTGGATATCCCGAACCGTCGTATCCATCTGGATCTGCCAGACAACGAAATCCATGCTCGTCGTGAAAAAGAGCTGGCGCGTGGCGAAGCAGCTTACACCCCGCACAATCGCGAACGTGCTGTTTCCTTCGCGTTACGCGCCTATGCATCCCTCGCGACCAGCGCTGACAAAGGCGCAGTACGCGATAAGTCCAAGCTGGGAGGCTAACAACTGATGGCTGAGTCTCAACCGCTACCCGCGTCGCCTAATGGCGCGGAGTATCTGCGCGCAGTGCTGCGTGCGCCTGTGTATGAAATTGCCCAGGTCACGCCGCTGCAAAAAATGGAAAAAATTTCATCGCGTCTCGGCAACACCATTTTGGTGAAGCGCGAGGATCGCCAGCCAGTACACAGCTTTAAGCTGCGTGGGGCGTACGCGATGATTGCCGGACTGACTGAAGAGCAAAAAGCACGCGGCGTGATCACGGCTTCGGCCGGCAACCACGCGCAGGGTGTGGCGCTTTCAGCCAGCACGCTGGGCATCAAATCACTGATTGTGATGCCGTTGGCCACGGCAGACATCAAGGTTGATGCAGTGCGCGCATTTGGCGGTGAGGCTTATCTGTTTGGTGCTAACTTCGACGAGGCAAAAGCCAAAGCGATTGAGCTGGCCGAGCAGCAGGGTTATACCTTTGTGCACCCGTTTGACCACCCGGCAGTGATTGCCGGGCAGGGCACGCTGGCGATGGAACTGTTGCAGCAGGATGCGCATATTGATCGCGTATTTGTGCCGGTCGGTGGTGGCGGTCTGGCGGCGGGCGTGGCGGTGCTGATCAAACAGCTGATGCCACAAATCAAAGTGATCGCGGTGGAGTCGGAAGATTCGGCCTGCCTGAAAGCGGCGCTGGATGCCGGCGAGCCAGTGGATCTGGCGCGTGTCGGGCTGTTTGCTGAAGGTGTAGCGGTGAAGCGCATTGGCAGCGAAACCTTCCGCCTGTGCAAAGAGTATCTCGATGACATCATCACCGTGGACAGCGATGCCATCTGCGCGGCGGTGAAAGACCTGTTCGAAGATGTGCGTGCGGTGGCGGAACCTTCGGGTGCGCTGGCGCTGGCGGGCATGAAGAAGTACATCCAGCAGCACGACATCAAAGGCGAGCGGCTGGCGCACGTGCTGTCGGGCGCCAACGTCAACTTCCACGGTCTGCGCTATGTCTCCGAGCGCTGTGAGCTGGGTGAACAGCGTGAAGCGCTGCTGGCGGTCACCATTCCTGAGCAGCAGGGCAGCTTCCTGCGTTTCTGCCAGACGCTGGGCGGTCGTGCGGTAACTGAGTTCAACTACCGTTATGCCGATGCCGACAACGCCTGCATCTTTGTTGGCGTGCGTTTAACGCGCGGCCTTGAAGAGCGCAGCGAGATCATAAGCCAGCTGACTGAAGGCGGCTATCAGGTGGTGGATTTGTCAGACGATGAGATGGCGAAGCTGCACGTGCGCTACATGGTGGGTGGACGCCCGTCAAAACCGCTGCGTGAACGGCTCTTCAGCTTCGAATTCCCGGAAGCGCCGGGCGCGCTGCTGAAGTTCCTGCAGACGCTGGGCGCGCACTGGAATATTTCGCTGTTCCACTATCGCAGCCACGGCACCGATTTTGGTCGCGTGCTGGCGGCGTTCGAGATCAACGACAAAGAGCCGGATTTCGACACTCACCTCAACGCGCTCGGCTATGAGTGGCACGACGAAGCCAGCAATCCGGCATTTCGCTTCTTCCTCGCCGGCTAAACTACAGCAGGTGCCAGAAAGCATTAATCAGCGGCTCCCCGAGCCGCTTTTTTTGTACGCATACGCCAAGCTCCAGCGGCGCCACCGATTCGACATTTTCAAGCGTCAGCACGCGATTGCGCACCGGTTCCGGACTGTTTTCCAGCACCACATCCGGCAGCAGCGCGATGCCGCAGCCGAGCGCCACCATCGACACAATCGCCTCATGGCCAGACACCGTGGCGTAAATCTGCGGGTTGGCAATGCGGTGGCGGCGAAACCATAAATCAATGCCGCGCCGCGCCGGCCCCTGATCCGGCAGGATAAAGGGAATCTGCGACCAGTCCGGCTGTTCCTGCGTCGCCTGGCTGCGCACCGGGCAGGGCAGCGCCGGGGCGATCAGCACCAGCGGGATTAAACCCAGCGGTGTAAAATCGATGCTGGCGGGCAGCGACTCCGGCCGGCCAGCGATGGCCAGATCCGCTTCGCCGGACTGCACCATTTCAATGGCATCAGCAGCGTCGCCGGTGGTGAGTTTAATTTCCACCTGCGGATGCTCCGCGCGAAAGCGGTCGAGAATCGGCGGCAGATGGCTGTAGGCGGCGGTTACCGAGCAGAACAGGCGTAGCTCGCCGCTCAGCGACGGGCCGTTCAGGTCCATGACATGGCGCAACTGCTGATACTGCAGCAGGGTCTGCTGAGCGAACTGACGCAGCCGCTCGCCGGCTTCGGTCAGCGTCACGGTGCGGTTGTCGCGCAGGAACAGCGCGTGTCCGACATCCTCTTCCAGCCGCTGAATCTGGCGTGATAATGTCGACGGGCTGACGTGCATGGCGCGCGCGGTGCGGCCAAAGTGGCAGCTTTCCGCCAGGTGAAGAAACAGTTTCAGGTCTCGTAAATCCATGCGCGTTTTGCCCTCAGCGTGATGTTGCAAATTCTGCAATGTGACGTTGTTAATATATCAATTTAAGCAACAGATTTCCTGTCATATGATGGGGTCATTCGCGGCGCTAAATCCGGCACCGTTACTGAACAAAAGCAAACACAACATCTGAGCGGAGTACCCATGGCTAACTACTTCAACACATTGAATCTGCGCAATCAGTTAGCGCAGTTAGGCAAATGTCGCTTCATGTCGCGCGATGAATTCGCGGATGGCGCTAGCTTCCTGAAAGGTAAGAAAGTGGTCATCGTCGGCTGCGGCGCGCAGGGCCTGAACCAGGGTCTGAACATGCGTGACTCTGGCCTCGATGTGTCTTACGCACTGCGCGCTGAAGCCATTGCTGAGAAGCGTGCGTCGTTCCGTAAAGCCACCGAAAACGGTTTTAAAGTGGGTACTTACGAAGAGCTGATCCCGCAGGCGGATCTGGTGGTTAACCTGACACCAGACAAGCAGCACTCTGCCGTTGTGCAGGCCGTTCAGCCGCTGATGAAAGACGGTGCCGCGCTGGGTTACTCTCACGGTTTCAACATCGTCGAAGTGGGCGAGACCATCCGTAAAGACATCACCGTGGTGATGGTGGCACCGAAGTGCCCGGGTACCGAAGTGCGTGAAGAGTACAAACGTGGCTTCGGCGTTCCAACGCTGATCGCTGTTCACCCGGAAAACGATCCAAAAGGCGAAGGCATGGCGATTGCCAAAGCCTGGGCTGCAGCCACCGGCGGCGACCGTGCAGGCGTGCTGGAATCGTCCTTCGTGGCAGAAGTCAAATCAGACCTGATGGGCGAGCAGACCATTCTGTGCGGTATGCTGCAGGCCGGTTCACTGCTGTGCTTCGACAAGCTGGTGGCTGAAGGTCACGACGCGGCGTACACCGAGAAACTGATTCAGTTCGGCTGGGAAACCATCACCGAATCGCTGAAGTTTGGCGGCATCACGCTGATGATGGATCGTCTGTCTAATCCGGCAAAAATCCGTGCTTACGCGCTGTCTGAGCAGCTGAAAACCATCATGGCACCGCTGTTCCAGAAGCACATGGATGACATCATCTCGGGTGAATTCTCTTCCGGTATGATGGCTGACTGGGCGAACGACGACAAAAACCTGCTGACCTGGCGTGAAGAGACCGGTAAAACCGCGTTCGAAAATGCCCCGCAGTTCGAAGGCAAAATCGACGAGCAGGAGTACTATGACAAAGGCGTGGTCATGGTCGCGATGGTGAAAGCGGGCGTTGAGCTGGCATTCGAAACCATGGTTGACGCGGGCATCATCGAAGAGTCGGCTTACTATGAATCGCTGCACGAGCTGCCGCTGATTGCCAACACCATCGCCCGTAAGCGTCTGTATGAAATGAACGTGGTAATTTCCGATACCGCAGAATACGGTAACTACCTGTTCTCCTTCGCAGCCGTTCCGCTGTTGAAAGAGTTCATGACCACGCTGCAGCCTGGCGATCTGGGCAAAGCGGTGGAAGGCACGCAGGTGGATAACGCGCAGCTGCGCGACGTGAACGAAGCGATCCGCCAGCATCCAATCGAAGCCGTTGGCCGCAAACTGCGTGGCTATATGACCGACATGAAACGCATCGCCGTCGCGGGCTAAGGCACGCGAGACACAGTTTTCAGCCCAATCAAACCCCGGCTTGCCGGGGTTTTTTTATACCTTATGTCTGGGGGCAGAAGGGTTTTTTCACCCTCACCCTGGCCCTCTCCCGCTGGCGGGAGAGGGAACCGTTCGGTGCGGGCTGATGTTTCTGCACTTATCCATCAACACCGCGCGGATACTCCCTCTCCCGTTTACGGGAGAGGGCCGGGGAGAGGGCCAGGGTGAGGGACACACCGCACGATCCCCACACCGCCAATAAAAAACCCGGCCGGAGCCGGGTTCTGTCAACACGCAATCAATCACACCGCTTCATACAGCGTCTGATGGCGTGTCTCTTTACAGGCGATCAGCGCGATCAGCGTCAGCACTGCCATGGAGGCCAGATAGAAGCCCACCGCCTGCAAGCCGTAGTTCGCATTCAGCCAGGTGGCAATATAAGGCGCCACCGAGGCGCCAAGAATCGACGACAGGTTGTAAGAGAACGACGCACCGGTATAACGAACTTCGGTCGGGAACAGTTCTGGCAGCAGCGCGCCCATCGGGCCGAATGTCAGACCCATAATACTCAGGCCGAGCAGCAGGAAGCCCATCACCAGAATCTGCGAGCCGGAGCCGAGCAGCAGCGGGAACATCAGCGCAAAGGCGATGATCATCAGCGTAATGGTGATCATCGTTTTGCGACGGCCAAAACGGTCCGCCAGCAGGCCGGCAATCGGCACCATCACGCCAAAACCGATGACCGCCACCATCAGCATCCACAGGAAGCTGTTACGCGAATAGCCGAGACCAACAGGCGCCGGCGCGGTGCCGTAGCTCATCGAATACACCGTCATAATGTAGAAAAGTGTATAGGTCGCCAGCATGATAAACGTGCCAAGAATGGTCGCGGTCATATGCTTGCTCAGCAGCGTACCGATAGGGATCCGCACCTGTTTCTTCTCTTTCTGCACTTTGGCAAACACCGGGCTCTCATGCAGCGATACGCGCACATACAGGCCGATAATCACCAGCACCGCAGAGAGCACAAACGGCACGCGCCAGCCCCAGTTCATGAACTGCTCATCGGTCAGCAGCCACGAGAGCAGCAGGAACGTGCCGTTGGCAAAGAAGAAGCCAATCGGTGCGCCCAGCTGCGGGAACGAGCCGTACAGCGCGCGTTTCTTCGCCGGGGCGTTCTCGGTGGCCAGCAGCGCCGCGCCGCCCCATTCGCCGCCCAGTCCCAGGCCCTGACCAAAACGCGCCAGCGCCAGCAGCAGCGGTGCCGCCACGCCAATGGTCTGATAACCCGGCAGCAGGCCGATCAGTACGGTAGAAACGCCCATGGTCAGCAGCGAGGCAACCAGCGTCGCTTTACGACCCACGCGGTCGCCAAAGTGACCAAACAGCGCGGAGCCAATAGGGCGCGCAACAAAGGCGATAGCGAAGGTCGCCAGCGATTGCAGTGTGGCAACCGTAGCGTCACCCTGCGGGAAGAAGATATGCGGAAAAACAATTACCGCGGCGGTGGCATAGATATAGAAATCGAAGAATTCGATCGCAGTGCCGACCAGCGAGGCAACTACCACTTTACTGCGTGAGTTAACCGGTGTGCCGTCGTGTGGTTGGTCGGGTGTTTCGGAGATGGAGGCTTGCATAACTGTTTCTTAATTGTAAATGTAAACAAAGAATCTTACGCACCTGTTTTGCCGCATTCAATGACGAAAAACCGCGTCAGACCGGGCTTTGGCGGCGAAAAAGAGGATAATTTCTGAGTTACGGCAATCGGCGGCGGATGGGAAGGAGAAGCGCGGCTTTTCTGGCGTGATTCTCTGCAAAAGGGCCAAATAAAAGTGACCCTTTAGCGTTTCCTGCTGGTTTTTGCTGCTTTAGTAGCCAGCAGGAAACATTTTTTGCTGTTGCGGCAAATGTAACTGAATTGTCGCGTTAGGCAGAGTGATGCGGCTGCGACATCTCGGGATCATCCTTGTATTTTGCGGTGGCGATCCACGCGGCGCAGAACAGCGTCAGACGCGCGAAAAAGTAGAAGAAGGCCATCAGCCCCAGCACCGATCCAAAGGCGGCACCGGAGGGCGACGTCGCCAGCTTCGGCAGCGTCAGCGTCATAACAAACTTGATCACCTCAAACCCAATCGCCGCCAGCAGCGTACCGCGCAGCAGCGCTTTTTTGCGTGGCTTGTGGCGCGGCAGAATCCAGAAAATCCACAGGAACAGCAGATAGTTGGCAAAGATGGAGATCGACAGCGCGATGATGGTCATCGCCGGCCGCAGCCACTCGATATCGCCCAGCCCCAGCGCATTCACGATCGCCGCCTGCGCTGCGCCGGCAATCGAGGTCAGCGACAGCGTAATCACCAGCGCCAGCATCAGACCCAGCAGCGAAACCAGGTCGCGCAGATATTTCTTCCACCACTTTTCCTGGTCATCGGGCTTGCGTTCCCATACGTCACGCGACTGGGCGCGTACCGCTTCGCGCAGGTTACCCATCCAGTTAATGCCGGAGTAGAGCGCCAGCAGCAAACCGGTCAGGCCGACAGTCGCGCGCTGCTGAATCGCGGTATTGACGGTATTTTTCAGCGTGGTCGCCAGCGTCGCGTCGCTGATGCTGTTAACGATTTTGTTGATCAACTCAGAAAGCAGGTCCTGATTGGACGCCAGCACAAAGCCGACCGCCGCAAAGGAGACCATCAAAATCGGTATCAGCGAAAGAAATGAAAAATAGGTGATCGCCGCACCAAACTGGCTGCCGAGGCGATCGTTAAAGCGCTCCAGCGCGCGCAAAAAGTGCGCCACTGCCGGGATCGCCTGAAACCAGGCGGCAAAGCGTGAGACGCGCCTGATCGAGCCATCCACCGTTTTGTTCCCGGTTTTGATATCAATCAGCGGCTTAGCTTCAGCCGCTGAGGCTTTTGTCGTTTTGTCCGTCATAGACCTTCTGCATCCTGTTCACAGCGAAAATAAAATTATAGCTTGCCCGTTCAGGTCACGTATTCCTGCAGCACCTGACTCAGCCACTCCATAAACACCCGCACGCGGCGCGCCACGTTGCGACGGTGAGGATAGAGCAGGGAAATCGGCATCGGTTTGGCCGGGAAGTGGTGCAGCACTTCGACCAGCTGGCCGGATTCCAGCAGCGGCTGCACGCCAATCGCCGGTACCTGAATAATGCCCAGCCCGGCGATACAGGCGGCGCGATAGGTTTCGGTGCTGTTTACCGTCACCACGCCGCCGGTCTGAACGTAATGGCACTGTTTGCCATCAAAGTACTCAAAGCCCGGCGAGGGCTGCCCCAGCTGTTGGGTATAGTGCACCATGGCGTGCTGGCCGAGATCGTCCAGTCGCACCGGCATGCCGAAGCGGGAAAGGTAGCCAGGGCTGGCGCAGTTGATCAAGGCGTGCGAGCCAATTTTTCGCGCAATCAGGCCGGAATCTTTCAGTTCGCCAACGCGTAACACGCAGTCAAAGCCCTCGCGAATCACATCAACCTGGCGATCGCTGCTGCTCAGCTCAATCTCCACGCCCGGATAGTGCTGCAAAAACTCCGGCAGGCGCGGCAGGATAAAACCGGTCGCCATCGCCACCGACATATCGACGCGCAGCTTGCCGCTCAGCGTGGCAGGATCGTGCTGGAACAGGCTGTCCATATCATCCAGCATCGACAGCAAATCCAGGCAGCGATCGTAATACACCAGGCCATCCTGGGTGAGATGCACGCGGCGCGTGGTACGGTGCAGCAGGCGTGTGCCCATCTGGTTTTCCAGCGCCTGCAGCTGGCGGGACACGCTGCCCTTGGGTAAACCCAGACTCTCAGCCGCGCGGGTAAAACTGCCCATTTCTGCCACCCGCACAAACACCTGCATAGCGTGAATTTTATCCATGTTGTTCACCGATTGTTGTTGTTAGTGAAACAGTGCTGTGTATTCCCCTGCGTTTATAGATCAATTATTCGCGAATATCCTTAATCCGTGTTCAATTTTCCAACCGGAGCGAAACATGTCTCATAAAATTGCATTGATTACCGGCGGTAACCGCGGTCTGGGCAAGAATGGCGCGCTAAAACTGGCGGCTAAGGGCGTCGATATTCTGTTTACCTGGCGCGGTCATGCTGAAGAAGCGCAGGCGGTCGTGAAGGAGATTGAGGCGCTGGGCGCGCGTGCGGTGGCGCTGCAGCTGGATGTGGGCGACAGTAAACAGTTCGATGACTTTGCGGCGCGGGTCAAAGCAACGCTGAACGAAACCTGGCAGCGCGACAGCTTTGATTATTTAGTGAACAACGCTGGCCATGGTCATTACAAGCTGCTGGCCGAAACCAGTGAAGAGGAGTTTGATGCGCTGGTGAATGTGCATTTTAAAGGGCCGTATTTCCTGACGCAGAAACTGCTGCCGCTGATCGCCGATGGTGGACGCATCCTGAACATTTCCAGCGGTCTGACGCGCATGACGCTGCCGGGTTCAGGCACTTACGCCGCCATGAAAGGGGCGATGGAAGTGCTGACGCGCTATCAGGCGAAGGAGCTGGGCGAGCGCCGCATTCGCGTCAACATTCTGGCACCGGGGGCGATTGAAACCGACTTTGGCGGCGGTCGCGTGCGCGACACCAAAGATCTGAACGCGCATATTGCTTCAGTGACCGCGCTGGGCCGCGTTGGTCTGCCGGATGACATCGGTGATGCCATCAGCGCGATCCTGAGCGACGAAACCGGCTGGATTACCGCCCAGCGCATCGAGGCCTCCGGCGGTCAGGCACTGTAAAAACATCGCGCTGCGACCGGATCGTGTTAACGAACGGAGCAGCGCCCGTTTTACACCTCAATCGTTCCATCAATCAGGGTGAGGGTTTGCCCGCCGATCCAGATTGTCTCACCGGCAAAACGCACCACAATGCGACCGGCACGCTGGATGGCGCTGCCCTGACGCGCGCAGTAATCCTGCCGCTGGCCCTGCGCCGCCAGATAGCGTGCCAGACAGGCGTTAGCGCTGCCGGTGACCGGATCTTCGACCAGGCTACCGTTCTCGACCAGCAGCGCGCGTAGCTCGTACTGCGCCTCTGCGTCCTGCGGCAGCGGGCCAAACAGGGCGATGCCGTTCACACCCGCATGCTGCTGCAGCCGCAGTAAATCGTCCGCCTGGGTGACCACCTCCAGCACCGCCTGCGCGCTGCTCATCGGAATTAACAGCCAGCGAATCCCCATATCCGCCACGGCTGGCGTCTGGCTGAGATCGAACGCGTCACTGTGCAGTGCGCTGCTCATGAGCGCATCACTGAACGGCGTCAGGCTGGCGTCCGGCGCGGCAAAGGCCAGCGTACCGTCAGCGCCAATCTGTACCTCCACCAGGCCCACGCCGCACTCCTGCACGATCTTACCCGCTGTTTTCAGGGGCCAGCCGGCTTCCAGCAAGGCATGCGCGGTGCCAAGCGTGGGGTGTCCGGCAAACGGCAGTTCGCCGCCAGGCGTAAAGATGCGCACACGATAGTCGGCTGTGGCATCCTGTGGGGGCAGCACGAAGGTGGTTTCCGACAGATTGGTCCAGCGTGCGATGGCCGCCAGCTGTGCGTCGCTCAGACCCTGGGCATCCATAATCACCGCCAGCGGATTGCCGCTGAACGCACCTGTGGAGAACACATCCACTTGTTTAAACGCCACCTGCATGTTCGCTCCTTTCCTCATTGAGGTTGTCTGAAATCCGGATTTACATCCTGCTGATTGCTTAAGGCGTCTAACAGGACTATGAATAGATTAACAATTCTGCCAGCGGAGTCCGCTATGTTAAAAATTCTGGGCCGTAACTCGTCAATCAACGTTCGTAAAGTGCTGTGGCTCTGTTCAGAGCTGGATATTGCCTGGGAGCACGAGCCGTGGGGTGAAGACCCGCAGTCGTTGCACTCACCGCAGTTTATGGCGCTCAATCCCAACGCCATGGTGCCAGTGATCATCGAAGATGACTTCGTGATGTGGGAGTCCAACGCGATTCTGCGCTACCTCGCCAACAGCAACGGCGGTGAATGGCTCTACCCGGATAATCCGCGCGCGCGTGCGCCGGTCGATCAGTGGATGGACTGGCAGGCCACCGAGCTCAACACCTCATGGCGCTATGCTTTTATGTCGCTGGTGCGCAATTCGCCAGCCCATCAGGATCCGCGCCTGCTGGCTGCCGCCATCAAAGGCTGGAGCCACACCATGGGTATTCTTAATCAGCAGCTGGAAAAAACCGGGCGCTACGTCGCGGGCCGAAACTTTACCCTGGCCGATATTCCGGTTGGCCTGGCGGTGAACCGCTGGTTTGAAACCCCGCTCGACCATCCGGACTTTCCTGCCGTGCAAACCTATTATGAGCGCCTGACGGAACGCGAGGGTTACACCACCTGGGGCCGCAACGGTAAGCCCTGATCCTGACCCGGCGCGATACCGGTGATTTCACAGGCCAGCGCGCCGGTGCGTTTCAGTGCCCAGGTGTAACGCTCATCAAACGGATAGCAGCAGGAGAGACGCAGCGCATGGCGATAGCGATCGCTCAGTGAATAGAGCGCGCCCGGCGTGACGCAAATTTGCTCCTGCAACAGGCGATGGAACATTTCCACCGTGTCAACCTTGCCCGGCAGCTCGACCCAAAACACAAAGCCGCCGCGCGGCAGGGTAGCGCGCGTGCCCTGCGGGAAGTGACGGGCAATGATGCCGCGCGCCGCATCCAGATTGGCGGCATAGCGACGCCGCAGCGAACGCAGATGGTGATCATAACCGCCGCTGGCGAGGAATTCGGCCAGCGTTTCGCTCAGCAGTTTTGATTCGGTCATCGACGATACCGCTTTCAGCCGCGCAATCGCCGGGTGGAAGCGGCCGGCAGCCGTCCAGCCCACGCGAAAATCGGGCGCGACGGTTTTGGTGAAGCTGGTGCAGTAAATCACCCAGCCGTCGCGGTCAAAAGCTTTGACCGGCGGCGACAGCGGCCAGTCAAACTGCAATTCGTCATACAGCCCATCTTCCAGCAGCGGAACGTGGTAAGTGTTCACTAACTTCGCGAGACGCTTTTTATTTTCCAGCGGCATCACGTAGCCCAGCGGATTCTGCGCGCCCGGCATGGCGATCAGCGCCTGAATGCGCTGCTCCTGTAGCAGCATCTCCAGCGCGTCCAGCGACAGGCCGTTTTGCGGATCGGTGGGGATTTCCAGCGCCTTCAGCCCGAGTGAGGCCAGCAGCGGGAACAGAAAGAAGTAGGTCGGCGATTCAAGCCCGACGCAGTCGCCCGGCTTCGTCACCGCACGCAGCGCCAGCTGCAGCGCTTCCATGCAGCCGTGGGTCAGGGTGATGTCCGCAACAGTCAGGTTCAGGCCGGTGTGCAGGCTACGGCGCGCAATCTCCTCCCGTAAGCGCTCACTACCCGGCGGAAGCGCATAACGACCAATGATGTCGTTATCGCGGCGAATAAGGGAGGCGGTAATGCGTCCCAGTTTCGCCGCCGGAAACAGCTCACTATCCTGCGGGCAGGCCAGCGAAATATTGGTGTAGTCGGGGTGATTCTGCGCGGCGAACACCTGCTCGATCAGTTCCAGTTTTTGCGTGCTGGGGTCATTAACGCTGGCGCTCATCGGCCTGAGCGGTCGCGTCACCGCGGGCAGCACGCCGCGCACGTAGTAGCCCGACTGCGGACGGGCTTCTATCAGGCCGCGATCTTCAAGAATATGCCAGGCACTTAACACGGTATTGATGCTGACCTGGTGCGACTGTGCCACGCGCCGGATGGCCGGCAGGCGCTTACCCGGCTTCAGCGTGCCCTGATGGATAGATTCGGCAAAACTGTCCGCCAGCTGCTGGTACAGCGTCTGGCCGGATGAGAGAGGAAGGGACACAAAAGCCTCCGCGCGCGATAGGTACAATTTAAAATTGCCTTAACTGTATCCATCACAATAGTGATTTTGTGTCTCTGTTGCCATTGTAATTTGCGCATTAGCATGGTGCTTCGTTGATTCTCAGGGAAACGCACCATGCTCGATCCATCCTTCTTTAGCTACGTTACGGTGATGTCGATTACACCGGGTCCGAACAATCTGTTACTGGCCACGTCCGGCGTCAATTTTGGCTTCCGGCGCACGCTGCCGATGCTGTTTGGCATCCTGCTCGGCTGTGCGTTACAGATGCTGCTGGCGAGCGTGGCGCTGGAGCTGCTGTTGCACTGGATGGCGTCGGTGCGGTTGCCGCTGACGGTGGTGGGATGCAGCTATCTGCTGTGGCTGTCGTGGAAAATCTTCCGCGCCGGTGCGCCGCAGCTGCGCGAACGTCCGCGTCCGATGACCCTGCTGGGCGGCGTGTGTTTCCAGGCGGTGAATCCCAAAGCCTGGCTGATGGTCACCAACGTGGCGCTGATGTACGCCAACAGCAACGGTGTGCTGGCGGTGCTGCTCGGCTTCGCCGCCCTCAACCTGCCGTGCATTTTAATCTGGGCAGCGCTGGGCGATCGGCTGCGCCATCACCTGCAGATTGCGTGGAAACGTCAGGCGTTCAATACGCTAATGGCGCTGTCGCTGGTGGCAACCACCGGCTGGATGCTGTATGACGCGCTGCTGTTGAGCTGATGCCACGGCGTTGGATGGCGCGGTAAGCAGGGGCACAATATGGGGGGGCTGGTCAGTTAACGAAGCCGTACGACGCACCCTGATGTAGCGGCGCGATTTATCGCGCAATGTGCAATGTATTGTGCCGCTAACAAACGCGCGCTTCCTGGTGAATAAATCCCTGGCTGAACCGTCAGGGATTGCATCATCCAAAAGGCGACACCGTAATCAAAAAAAGAGGCCGCGATTGCGGCCTCAGTCAGGTTTGTATTTACCGGTGAAGGGACAGGCGTCGCCGCTTACTTGCCCACCACATGGGCGGTTTCACGGCCTTCGTCGTTGGCGGCTTCCGGCGTGATGACCGGTGCGTAATCCAGCTGCAGCACGCGACTGGTTTCGGCCAGCACCTTCTCGGTCAGCGCCACGTCGCCGTTCAGCTTGCGGCCCCACGACGGGATTACCGCGCGGATTTTGGTTTGCCACTCTGGCGAGCGCATCTGCTCCGGGAACACTTTCGCCATCAGCTCCAGCATAATCGGTGCTGCGGTGGAGGCGCCTGGTGACGCGCCCAGCAGCGCAGAGATCGAGCCGTCGGCCGAGGTGACCACTTCGGTACCGAGACGCAGCACGCCGCCCTCTTTCTCATCATTTTTGATGATTTGCACGCGCTGACCGGCCGTGACCAGCTTCCAGTCTTCCTGTTTTGCCTGCGGCACATAAGCGCGCAGCGCTTCCATACGATCGTCATCGCTCTGCAGCACCTGATCGACCAGATATTTCACCAGATCGAAGCTTTTCAGCCCAACCTGCATCATCGGCAGCAGGTTACTGCTGTTCATCGCGCCGAACATATCCAGCAGCGAGCCCTGCTTGAGGAATTTGGTGGAGAAGGTCGCAAACGGGCCAAACAGCAGCACCTGCTTGCCATCCAGTACGCGGGTATCAACATGCGGTACCGACATCGGTGGTGCGCCCACGCTGGCTTTGCCGTACACCTTCGCCATGTGCTGCGCCACTACGTCCGGGTTTTCCGTGACGAGGAACGAGCCGCCCACCGGGAAACCGGCGTAGCCTTTTACTTCCGGGATGCCGGTTTTTTGCAGCAGCGGCAGCGCCGCACCGCCGGCACCGATAAACAGCTGGCGCGCGGTCAGCACCCGCGACTCACCGCTGGCGAGGTTGTGCAGGCTTACCTGCCAGCGCCCATCGCTCAGGCGCTTGATATCGCGTACTTCCTGACGCAGACGCAGGCGGAAATTCTCTTTCTTCTCCAGCGCGGCAATCAGCTGGCGCGTCACTTCACCGAAGTTAACGTCGGTGCCCATGTCGGTCCAGGTGGCGGCCACTTTCTGCTTGCGGTCACGCCCGTTCATCACCAGCGGAATCCACTCAGCGATCTGGTCACGATCTTCGGAATAGTTCATGCCGCGGAACAGGGTGCTTTTCTGCAGCGCCTGGAAGCGCTTGCGCAGGAAAGCGACGTTTGCCTCGCCCCAGACAAAACTCATGTGCGGCGTGCTGTGAATAAAGCTTTGTGGATTACTCAGGTTGCCTTTCTGTACGTGATACGCCCAGAACTGGCGGGAAATCTGGAAGGATTCGTTAATCGCCACCGCTTTGGCAATGTCGATGCTGCCATCCGCTCTTTCGGGCGTATAGTTCAGCTCGGCCAGCGCCGCGTGGCCGGTGCCGGCATTGTTCCAGCCGTTAGAGGATTCGACCGCGACATCATCCAGCCGCTCGACCATCTCAATCGACCAGTCTGGCTCGAGATCCTGCAGCCAGGTGCCTAAGGTAGCACTCATCACGCCTGCGCCGATCAGCAGGACATCTACGTCTTTTCGTTCCTGAAGGTGTGTGCTTTCCATGCCAGCGGCGGCTAGCGCCAGATTTACCGCAGTGTTGCTCATGAGGCGACATCTCCTCTCTGTTGCCCTGAAGCTCAACAGGTTCGCAGGCGAAACAGCCACGCTTTTTGCAAGCGCGTTGCGCTATTTCTCAAAGGTTAAGACTCAGGTTTAAGCCATAGGTGTGATAACGGTTAACTGCACGTTATGCATATGCATTTGAATATAACATTCTCGTATC
>NZ_JASEWO010000310.1:0-2552 GCF_030024295.1 Pantoea sp. Pa-EAmG | reverse complement strand
GCACCTTGCTCATGACGACACAGTAGGTGTTCCACGCCGCCATCGTAGAGCGCATCGTACACTGGCATGATTGCGCCGCCAGGATAGCCAAACACTGTGTCGACACTCTGCGCGCGTAAAGCCTGAACTACCCACTGTGCACCTGTCATCGTTATTCTCCTGTATTCCTGGTGGAACAACAGAATTTTATGCTACTGCTCATAATCTGTTCCTCGCTGATTCGCTGATATTTAGCCAGGTCGAAAAAAAACCCCCGGACCTTTCGGTGCGGGGGTTTTTGGAATTCCGGGCTTGATTTTTAAGCCTTTCTTTCTCCAAGCGATGCCCCGCACGGTGGGATAATAATCACCACCACGCTAATCACGACTAGGCTAATCACTTGTAGAAGGGCTTTCATGTGTCGTCTGTTTTTTCGTTAGTTCGAAGTAATACCTACAGAGTTACCATAGTTAGCAGGGGATTTACAATAATTTTCATCGGAAAATTTTATGACGCGCGCAGCTGACGTGCGTTATCGCTTTGTAAGTAAAAGGTTATTCGCATTTGTGATAATTATTCATTACGCCCGCGACGCAACCGTTATTTTGCTTTTGCGATCTGGCTGCGAAAATTAATGAACAGGATGAAAAGCGCAGCGATTTTCCTGAATACCGCTTCAGGATGATAGTTTCAGCGGTCGCCGTGTGGATTTTTTTCAGCAAGGATAAAGGCAACAAGGAGCGGTTATGTCTTTATCGAAAGTATTAACACGCGCGGCGCTCGGAGTGCAGGCTCCACTGGTGACGATTGAAGTGCATATCAGCAACGGTCTGCCAGCATTGACGCTGGTTGGTCTGCCGGAAACCACCGTCAAAGAAGCCCGCGAACGCGTGCGCAGCGCCATTATCAATAGCGGTTTCACCTTTCCGGCGAAGCGCGTCACCATTAATCTCGCGCCAGCTGATTTACCTAAAGAGGGTGGGCGCTACGACCTGCCGATCGCTATCGCCATTCTCGCGGCCTCAGAGCAGCTGCCAGGCGATAAGCTGGCCCATTATGAGTTCCTGGGTGAGCTGGCGCTAAACGGCGCGCTGTGTGGCGTTCAGGCCGCGATTCCTGCTGCCATGGCGGCGCTGCAGGCCGGACGTCAGATGGTCTTAGCGGAGCAGAATCAACAGGATGTCGGCCTGATACAACAGGGTGAAACGCTGGTGGGCAAGCATCTGGTGGAGATCTGCGCTTTCCTGCATAACCAGACGGCGCTGACGGTCGCCCATTACCAGCCTGAAACGGTGCCGCACGAGCAGCAGGACCTGAGCGATATTATTGGCCAGCAGCAGGGACGGCGCGCGCTGGAAATTACCGCCGCCGGTGGCCATAACCTGTTGCTGCTGGGCCCGCCCGGCACCGGTAAGACCATGCTGGCAACCCGACTGCCCGGCATTATGCCGCCGCTGGATGACCAGGAAGCGCTGGAGTGCGCCGCAATTGCCAGCCTGGTCAGCAGCGGTACGCTACATCATCAGTGGCGTAGACGGCCGTTCAGAGCGCCTCATCACAGCGCATCGCTGTATGCGCTGGTCGGCGGAGGATCCCTGCCGCGGCCGGGCGAAATTTCGCTGGCGCACAATGGGGTGCTGTTTCTTGATGAACTGCCCGAGTTTGAGCGCAAAGCGCTGGATGCGTTACGCGAGCCGATTGAGTCCGGTGAAATCGCCATTTCCCGTTCCCGCGCCAAAGTCACTTTCCCTGCGCGCTTTCAGCTGATTGGTGCAATGAATCCCAGCCCGACGGGTCATTATCAGGGGAATCATAATCGCTGCACGCCGCAGCAGGTGCTGCGCTATCTCAGCCGGCTGTCTGGCCCGTTTCTGGATCGCTTCGACCTGTCGCTGGAGATTCCGCTGCTACCGGGCGGCTCGCTTAGCCAGAAGCAGCAGCACAGCGAAACCAGCGCGCAGGTGCGCGCCCGCGTACTGGCCGCCCGGGCGATACAGATGGCACGCGCGGGCAAAGTGAATGCGCAGCTGTCGAATCCGGAGATCGCCCGTGATTGTGTGTTACAGCAGCAGGACGCGGAATGGCTGGAGGAGATCCTGAATGCACTGGGATTATCGGTGCGTGCATGGCAGCGCATCTTAAAGGTGGCGAGAACCATCGCAGATTTAGCGGGTGAACGGCAGATTACGCGTCAGCATCTGCAGGAGGCGGTGGGATATCGCAGTATCGATCGTTTACTAATTTACCTGCATAAAAGCCTGGAATGACAACGGGGCTGAAATCAGCCCCGTCATGTTAATCGTCGCTATCGCTGAAGTCTTCCACCGTGTCCATCTGCGGTTTACCGCCGGACAAGGTATGAAAACGTTTCGGACGCTTGATACGTGCAGTGTATTTTGACCAGACACGTTCAGCCTCAGTCTGCGGCTCACGCAGACCACGACAGACTTCAATAAACAGACGCTCTTCTTCGGTCTCCGGATCGCGCTTAGCGAGATCCAGTTCGTTGAAAGCGTATCCGTGGCGTTCCAGAAGCTGAGCTTCTTTAATGGTGAAATCACCATGACGCGAAA
>NZ_JASEWO010000309.1:0-2572 GCF_030024295.1 Pantoea sp. Pa-EAmG | reverse complement strand
GTCTGGATCGATGACGTCAAAGATAACCAGCTGGCGAGTTGGTGTCAGAAGAGTGTGGATCTGCGTATCGTCAGCAAAGGTGAAAAAAGTGCCAGCGTGCTGGATGGCTTCCTGCCGCGTGTCGCCGGATTAATGGCGTCGCAGTGCAAATCGCTGCAACAACTGCACTGGCAATTGCAGGATGCAGAAGGTAATGCACTGGCAGAAGGTACTGCCGAGCGGACGAAAGATTGGCAGCCGGTGGTTACCCCGCCACCGCAGGCGGCGATCCCAACACCTCAGGTAGCCACCCCGACACCGACTATCAGTTCACCGCCTGCGGACACCACGCCCTGGCAGCAATTCAGTCTGTTAGATGGCTGCCACTTCCGCACCTGGTGGCAGCAACCGGCTCAATTCAGCGCCATCTTTGTGCCGACAAAGCAGGGGCTGGTGTGTGGCAAGGATGGCTGGTTGAGCGGCAACAGCAATCTGACACAGATGGGTAACGGGGCCACAAAATCAGTCTCTGTGACTTATTTACAAGGTTTCCCGATTGCCGGGTTAAGCAGCGGGCAGTCGACCAGCGAACTGACCATCACCACCGTCAACCGTGAACGTATGGTGCTGGCTAATGAGAAATCCCCGGAAAGCTGGTTGGTGCTGCCGTTCAGTACCCAATTTAATGGCTGGCAGGCACCGCAGCAGGTGGTAGTGCAGATGCACGCCAGCGATGCAGCCGATGAAAGCGCACTGCGCGCCCGCTTGCAGGAAGTGCGCAAAGTCTGGTTGCCGTGGTTGAAAAGCGCCGCGCCGCTGAAAGTACAACTGGTGGAGCAACTGCATCCGGAATTGAAAGATCCGGCCGCAGCGGCTTACCGCACCCTTAACTAGCGCAAAAGGAGTTTGCATGGAGTCATTACAACAACGTCTGGCTGATGCATCACTGGCAGAGAATCTGGCCCGTACCACGGCGCAGATTCAGGCCAATCCTGCCGATGCCAACCTGCGAGCCACCTTTGTCCAACTGCTGTGTATGGCCGGTAACTGGACGCGTGCACAGACACAACTGCAATCCTGGCTGGCGCTTACCCCACAGGCACAACCCACCATCACTCTGTTGCAACAGGCGATTGCCGGGGAATTACAACGTGCGGCGGTGTTACGCGGTGAGTCGCAGCCCCAACTGCCAGGCAGTGCCTGGGCATGGAGTGAAACCCTGCTGGCGGCGTTGCAAGCCGAGGTCAAGGGGGATGAGGCACGCGGCGCAGATCTACGCCAGCAGGCGCTGGAGCAAGCCGACGCCAATCCCGGTACCTTAGAGCAGCAGGACCAGTCAGTGGCGTTCCCGTGGTTGATGGATGGCGACAGCCGTTTTGGTCCAGTATGTGAAGCCATCGTCAATGGTCGTTATTACTGGGTGCCGTTTGCCGCTATCCGGGAAATGCAGTTCCAGGCACCGGCCAGCGTAACGGATTTGGTGTGGCGTCATACGCTGATCCAACTGGTGGATGGCAGTGAACAGGTGTGCCAGATTCCGGTGCGCTATCCCTTACCGGCGCAAGCGGAGGAATCCTGGCTGCGCGCCAGCGTCACCGAATGGCAGCCGCTGGGCAACGTTGACAGCCAGTTTATCGGTCTGGGACAGAAAGTCTGGCTAAGCGACAGCGCGGAATTCTCACTGATGACACTTCAGCGCATCACTTTTAACGATATCGGGCCAGCTTATGAGTCGTGAAGACGGCTATGCACAGCTGCACGGCGGCTATCGTGCACGTAAAACCCGCGACACGCTGACCTCACGCGACAAGTTGCAGTCCTCGCTGCTCGATCGCCTGACAGATGATGCACCGGATAAACGGAGCGAGCCGAACAACAGCGTCCTGATTACCCATAACACGCTACGCCGCCATGTGCTGCGCGATTTACAGTGGCTGTTTAACACTATCAATAACGAAGCGCAGCAGGATCTCAGCCCGTTTGGTGAGGTACAGCGATCGGTATGGAATTTCGGTGTCGCGCCGCTGGCCGGACAAAACATGTCGGATATCGAATGGCCGGACATCCAGCGCAAAATGACCAATGCCATTTTGCATTTTGAACCACGCATATTGCCACAGGGTTTGCAGGTCCGTTGTGTCAGCGATCTGACGGCGCTAGACCTGCACAACGTGTTATCGATTGAGATCAAAGGTCGTCTATGGTGTGTGCCTTATCCGCTGGAATTTCTGTTTCGTACCCAGGTCGATCTTTAGAATGGCCATTTCGAACTACAGGATGCGGGGTAATCATGGACAGCAAACTGCTCGACTACTACAACCGTGAACTGGCCTATCTGCGTGAGATGGGCGCCGAGTTTGCCGAACGTTATCCCAAAGTGGCAGGTCGGCTGGGGATGGGCGGCATTGATATCGCCGATCCTTACGTAGAACGGTTAATGGAAGGCTTTGCATTTCTCACCTCACGTGTTCAGCTAAAAATGGAAGCGGAATTTCCGCGCTTTTCTCAGCGAATGCTGGAGATGATTGCACCTGGCTATTTAGCGCCAACACCGTCAATGGCGATTGCCCAATTGACGCCGGATAGCCGCAAA
>NZ_JASEWO010000308.1:0-2574 GCF_030024295.1 Pantoea sp. Pa-EAmG | reverse complement strand
ACGCCGTCCTGCACCAGCAGTTCCGCGTCGCCGTGGCTGAACACGTGGTACTGGTTGCCGGCGATGGTCACGGTGCCGGTTTGCTGCGTCCAGCCGCTGACCGCTTCGCCTTCCGGCAGGATGTCGCTGAGCTGCACGCTGTCGCCGGCCTGGCCGCTGACGCGCAGCTGGGTTTTGCCGTCGTCAATGAACAGGCCCTGCTGACCGGCTTCCACCACGTCACTGAGCGTCAGGCCGAGCGGGGCGAGCGCGTTGATTTCCACCTCGCCCGGCGGCGTGGCGTCCACGACGATGCTGTACGCCGGCAGGCCAGCGTCGTAAGCGCCGTAGCTGACGCTGAGGCTGTGCGATTCATCGCTGAGCTCTGGCGTGATAAAGCGCCAGTTGCCGTCTGCGCCGACCTGCACGCTGCCGATCAGCGTGCTGCCGTCGTAGACGTTGAGCACGCTGTTAGCCTCGGCAACACCGCTCAGCTCCGGCTGGCGGTCATTAGTGATGCCGCCGTTGCTGACTTCGCCGATATACAGCGCCACGTCATCGTACACGCGGAGGATTTCTGGCGTGTGCTGGCCGCCCGGCATCAGGATGAGCTCGAACGTGTCGCTCCACTGGCTGTCGCCCTGCGCCTGCGCGGCAAACGACCAGACGCCGTACTCCAGCGCCGGCGGCGTGAAGCTCCAGTTGCTGTCCGCGCCCACTGTCACCACCACGGAATGGGTGAACTCGCCAGCAATGCCGTAGCGCACCACCACGTTGCTGTTGGCTTCGCCGCGCCCGCTAAGGGTTGGCGTGGTGTCATCGGTGAGCGCGCCGCTTAGCAGCGTGCCGGTGACCGGGCCGAAATCGTCGGTGGCGTGGGTCAGCGTGGCGTGCAGCGCGTCGCTGCCGGCGAAGGCGATATCGAGCCCGAAGCTGTCGCTCCAGCTGCCTTCCTGACCGGCGCGGAACTCCCAGCTGCCGGCGTCCAGCTCAGCCGGTGGTGTCCAGCTCCAGCGGGTGCCGTCCATCTGCGCCGCGCCGCCGTCAACCCACTCGCCGCTGGCGTTGCGGTACTGCACGAAAACCGTGCTGCCCGCCGGGGCGCTGCCGTGCAGCTGCGGCGTGGCGTCGTCGGTGAGCGCGCCGCTCAGCAGCGAACCGGTGACCGGGCCGGCATCATCCACCGCGTGGGAAATCACCGTGGCGGCAGACCCGTCGCGGCCAATCAGCAGTTCGAACGGCGCAGAAGGCTCGCCCTCGCGCAGCTTGCCGTTGAAGGTTTCAACCGCCACCAGCGTCAGCTGGTGGGTGCCGTCGCTCAGATCGGCGTCCGGCTCCAGCGTCCAGATGCCGGTGGTGGCGTCGGCCTGCGCGCTGCCGATCACCGTATCGCCCTCTTTGAGGTACACCACAGTGCCCTTTTCCGCGACGCCGGTCAGGGTCGGGCGGCGGTCGTCGGTCATGCGTCCGGCGTCGAAGCTGCCGGTGATGTCGCCCTGGTCATCGTACATATTGAGCAGGCGCGGCGCGTCCGGCGCCGTGTAGTCGACCACCTGAATAAACTGGGCGGGATTACCAATGTTGCCGGCGGCGTCAATCATGCGCACCGACACGATGTGTTCGCCCGGCGTCCAGTCGGCGGGCGGCGTCCAGCTCCAGCGGCCCTCTGCGTCGACCTTGACGGTGTACGGCGGCTGGCCATCAATAGCGATTTCCGCGAAGCCGTTGCGCGCCTGCGGACTGGTGCCGCTGTAGCCGCGGCGCGGGTCGTCGGTGTAGCGGTAAGATGCATTAAGAATCTGGTTCATGATAGCTCTCCCTTACACCAGCTCGGTTTTCACGCCGTCCTGCACCAGCAGCTCAGCGTCGCCGTTGCTCCAGACGTGATACTGGGTGCCGGCAATGGTGACGGTGCCAGCCTGCTCGGCCCAGCCGTTTTGCTCACTGCCCTCCGGCAGGATGTCTTCGAGGCGCACGGTGTCGCCCTGGTTGCCGTTGACGATAATTTGCTTAGTGGCATCATCAATCGCCAGGTTCTCACTGCCGTGCCTGAGCACATCCTGCAGGCTGAGCGTCAGAGCGTTATTGCCGGCGTTGTCCATCTGAATCACGCTGGTTTTGCTGCCGTCCTCCACCTGGTCGGCAAAAATCACCGTCTGATCTTCGCTGTTGACCAGCAGCTGATAGAGCTGATTATCGGCGTCGAAAACCTGGATCGGGTCATAGAGATCGTTTTCGTCAAACAGATACAGTTTGCCACCGTTGGTGTTGACCTCCGGATGAACGTATTCGCCCCATTTGATATCGTCAATTGTAATGCCGATATCACTGTCATCACTTGTTCCCTCCTGACCCAGTACAAAATCGATGTGACCAATTTTTTTACCCGGCGGTGCGATAAACTGATAGGTATCGGGAGGTGTTACGGTTTTTAAATCCACGGTTGCGAGCATTTCACGGAAGAGAATTTCACCGGTTGTTGAGTAAACGATAATTTCATGTCGGTTGGCTGAATGAACGGCGTTCAGTGCAAATTCGATCTTTTCCGTGCTGCCAAAGTCATACGTATACGTTGAGTTGTCGCCTAATAAATAT
>NZ_JASEWO010000081.1:0-19661 GCF_030024295.1 Pantoea sp. Pa-EAmG | reverse complement strand
ATACACTTTCCCCTAAGCTCAAGTTATGTAACATTGCCTTTACGAGCAACACAAACCGTCAGGTTATTGGTTACCAAGAAGTTATGTCGTGACAGGATCTTTAACATCCACGATGTGCAGCGCGTCATGCCCGGACACCACCGATTGGCTTTACACATTTCGCTCCGTAACCTTGCAGCATGAACGTTACCGCTGAGTGATGCTGTGAAGATTCTGTTTTAGCCTAAGTCGTGCGGGTTGCAACAAGGCAGTAAGCGTGCAAATGATGGGCGTTTACGCAAGTAAATGACCGCACTGCGCGCGCGCAGCCAGTGTAGCGGCGGCCCGAAAATACGGCGGGTAAACGCAACATGATGACTGTTCTGGTGTCTAAGATCCTTACCTACTAAGGCGCTATGGAGACGAAAAATGACAGATAAAAAAGTGACGCTAACCCTACAAGATAACAACTCCGTGGAACTGGATGTGATGCAAGGCACGCTGGGACAGGATGTTGTTGATGTCCGCGCCCTTGGCTCAAAAGGCCTGTTCACCTTCGACCCCGGTTTTACCTCTACGGCGTCCTGCGAATCAAAAATTACCTTTATTGATGGTGATGAAGGGATTTTGTTACATCGCGGTTTCCCTATCGATCAGCTGGCTACCCACTCCAACTATCTGGAAGTGTGCTACATCCTGCTGAACGGCGAAGCCCCTACTCAGGCGCAGTACGACGAGTTCCGCACTACCGTAACCCGTCACACCATGATTCACGAGCAGATCACCCGCCTGTTCCACGGCTTCCGTCGTGATTCACACCCGATGGCGGTGATGTGCGGCGTGACCGGCGCGCTGGCTGCCTTCTATCACGATTCATTAGACGTGAATATTGAACGTCACCGTGAAATCGCCGCCTTCCGCCTGCTGTCAAAAATGCCGACTATGGCCGCGATGTGTTACAAATACTCCATCGGCCAGCCGTTTGTGTATCCGCGTAACGATCTCTCCTATGCCGGTAACTTCCTGCACATGATGTTTGCTACACCGTGTGAAGAGTACAAAGTGAACCCGGTGCTGGAACGCGCCATGGACCGTATCCTGATCCTGCACGCTGACCACGAACAGAACGCTTCAACCTCTACCGTGCGTACCGCCGGTTCTTCCGGTGCCAACCCGTTTGCCTGTATCGCCGCCGGTATCGCCTCGCTGTGGGGACCTGCGCACGGTGGTGCCAACGAAGCCACGCTGCGTATGCTGGAAGAGATCAGCACCGTGGATCACATCCCGGAATTCGTGCGTCGCGCCAAAGATAAGAACGATTCGTTCCGTCTGATGGGCTTCGGTCACCGTGTGTATAAGAACTATGACCCGCGCGCGACCGTGATGCGTGAAACCTGTCATGAAGTGCTGAACGAGCTGGGCATGAAGGACGACCTGCTGGAAGTGGCGATGGAGCTGGAGCACATTGCGCTGAACGACCCGTACTTTATCGAGCGCAAACTCTATCCGAACGTCGATTTCTATTCCGGTATCATTCTGAAAGCGATGGGCATTCCGTCATCAATGTTTACCGTGATCTTCGCGATGGCGCGTACCGTTGGCTGGATTGCGCACTGGAAAGAGATGCACGACGAAGGCATGAAGATTGCCCGCCCACGTCAGCTCTACACCGGTTACACCGAGCGCGAATTCAGCTCGGCGCTGAAAAAATAACAATCAGGGCGGGTTATCCCGCCCTTTTCTTTTTTAGTATACGGCGAAAGTTTGGGGCGCATCGTGCAGAGCCCTGCCTGGCTGAGCCCCGTTTCAGGCGTCCTCGCGCCGCTGACGCGGTACCTTCACATCCTTCGTCAGTCTGACGGACCGCCGTAGACGGGACATCCTGTCCCGGCTACGGCTTTCGCCCGCATCCATGCGGTCTCATCCTGACTTCCTCATGCTGTTCAGCGCTGCGGATTGCCTGTCACGGGGTTCAGCCAGTCAGTGCATTAGCTCTGGTGCAGTTTGCCGGAAGACGATGCGGGGATGGCCTGTCCCGCGCCTCTTCTATTGATGACCAAAACTCAATGCTGACAGCCCGGACACCAGTAAAACGGTCGTGAGGACAGTACGCCCTTCTCAATGACGGTACCGCAGCGCCGGCACTTTTTGCCCTGGCGGTGAAACACCTCGAAACGAAACGCTGCCTCTTCGTGATACTTCTTCATGCTGCCACGCATCTGATAAGACAAACGCGGCACCGCCAGCATGGCGTGGCTCAGCGCATCCAGCTGCTGATCGCTCAAATCCTGTGCACGATGCTGCGCCAGCAAACTGGCGTGCCACAAAATCTCGACGCGCAGATAGTTGCCGAGCCCGGCGAGAAATGCCTGATCCAGCAGCAAACCGCTGAACTGGCGGCGACGAAAACGCGGCGACAGCAGCCGCTCGCGCACCTCTTCCACCGTCAGCGTGGCGTCCAGCACGTCAGGTCCGACGCGTTGCAAAAACGGATGCGCGCCGAGCGTATCTGCGTTCAGCAGCTCAATATCCGAAGCGCTATACAGCAAAATTGCCCGGTCGGCATTACCCAGCCGCACGCGCAGCTGGCGCGAAGTATTGGGCTCAGTCCCGCTCGGTACCACACGCCACACGCCGTACAGCTGATTATGGCTGTACAGCGTCAGTCCGTTAGAGAAATGCGTCAGCAGTGCCTTGCCGCGCGTTTCAAAGGCGTCGATGGTTTCCCCCATCAGCGCCGGTTCGTAGGTCTTCAGCGCCGGAAAAGCAAACCACACCTCGGTCAGAGGTTTGCCCACCATTGCCGCTGCAAGTTGATCCGCCGCGCGGCGGATCTCCGGTCCCTCTGGCATAACCGCTCCTGATTAATGGGTTGCGCCGCCCACTTCGCGAATGTCTTTCTCAGTGCTGAGAATCACCTGCAGCGACGTTTCCAGCGCCTGAATCACACTGGCGGTCGACATACTTGGTGCGCCAGGATGCTGCGCCGCCTGCTGCGGCATATAAGGAATATGCACGAAACCGCCGCGTGCTGCGCTGCCTGTGGTCTGCAGCCAGTGCAGCAGGTGATACATGACGTTATTGCAGGTAAACGTCCCGGCGGTTTGCGACACCGAAGCCGGAATCCCCACTTCGCGCAGTGCCGCGACCATCGCTTTGATCGGCAGCGTGGAAAAATAGGCCGCCGGTCCCCCCGCGACAATCGGCTGATCGACCGGCTGCTGCTGGTCGTTATCCGGAATGCGCGCATCGTTCACATTAATCGCCACGCGCTCTACGCTGATATCGCTGCGCCCGCCAGCCTGGCCGACGCACAGCACGCGGTGCGGCTGCAGCTCTTCCAGCGCAGCGGTCAGCACCTGGCCGCAGCGGGCGAATACCACCGGCAGCTGGCGCACCACAATCCGCGCGCCGCCGAACTCCCGACCATCAAAGCTGCGCACCGCTTCCCACGACGGATTAATGCGCTCGCCGCCAAACGGCTCGAACGCCGTCATTAACACCGTTTTCATCGCAACCTCACAGGAACATCAGGAAATAAAGCAGGAAAATATTTACCAGTAACAGTAGCACACCGGTTGGCACCTGAGCCTTGATCACCGCGTTACGGTCCGGCAGCTCCAGTAAACGCGCCGGAACAATATTGAAGTTGGCAGCCATCGGTGTCATCAGCGTGCCGCAGTAGCCGCAGAACATGCCGATCGCTGCCATCACCGCCGGATTACCGCCGTGCTGCAGCACCAGAATCGGAATACCGATGCCGGCGGTGACAATCGGGAACGCCGCAAACGCATTGCCCATCACCATGGTCAGCAGCGCCATGCCCAGCGCATACACCGCCACCGCAATCAGCCGGTTATCCACCGCCAGATAGTGTTCGGTAAGATGTGAAATCGCTGTCCCAACGCCAGCGCTGGTAAACAGCAGGCCGAGCGTGGCGAGAATCTGCGGCAAAATAAATGCCCAGCCAACCGCATCCAGCAAACGCCGCGTCTCCTGCATCGACTGCAGCGGCTTCTCGTGGGTAAACTTCAGCGCAATCAGCCAGCCCAGCACGCAGCCAATCATCATCGAAAACAGCGTGACCAGCGTCGAATGATTGCCCGGGCCAAACACCCTCTCCTGCAGACCGGGAATATGATTGAACGCCAGCACGCCAATCACCGTCACCAGCGGAATTGCCAGCGCCGGCAGGAACAGCTTATTGCCGAGACGCTGCGCGCTCTGCTGCTTCTGTTCATCGCTGCGCTGATGATAGCGACCGAGGCGCACGCCGCCGAACCCGGCAATCAGCGCCATGACCACCACCGCCGCGCCCACCGCAATATGCAACCAGCGACGTCCCAGCTCCGCATCACCGGCCCACTGCCCCATCAGTTGATAAGCACCGTCGCCAATCAGGAAAATCAGACCGTACAGCGCCCAGAATAAACCGGTGGTAAAACGGCGTGGGTTGGCGCTATCGCGCCATGACAGCAGCGCGACAATCAGCAGGATCGCCCCGGCCAGCCACATCAGAAACTGTTGCTGAAACATCACTCACCTCCTTTTGCGCGCAGCGCCTGCTGGTTGAGCGCGCCCAGCTCACGCGACAGCTGACGGTCGAGCCGCACCAGTCGCGCAGCATGAATCAGGAACGCACACAGTGCGGTCGGAATGCCCCACAGCGCGATGTGCAACGGTTCGGTGCTGATGCCCGCTGACTCCTGCATAAAGTTGTGCATAAAAATGATCGCGCCGAAGGCCACGAAAATATCTTCACCGAAGAACAGCCCGACGTTATCGGTAGCCGCCGACATGGCGCGCAGCCGCTGACGAATCTCCGGTGATACGCTGCCGTAACGGTTTTCAGTAGCACCTTCGGCCATCGGCGCCAGCAGCGGACGCACCATCTGCGGATGCCCGCCCAGGCTGGTCAGCCCCAGCGCCGCAGTCAGCTCACGCACGAACAGATAGACGATCAGTAAACGGCCGGCGGTGGCGGTTTTGATCCGGGCGATCCACGTCTGCGCCCGCTCTTTCAAACCGTGGCGCTCCAGCAATCCGATGACCGCCAGCGGTAACAGCAGGATCAGCGGCAGATTACGGGTATTGAGAAAGCCGGAACCGAGCTTCTCCAGAATATCGCCGAGCGGCATATGCGCCGCCAGCCCGGTGACAAAACCGGCAACAATCACCACCAGCACCGGGTTGAAGCGCAGCACAAAGCCGAGCACAATCGCGGCAATGCCGAGTAACGGCCAGAGATTGACCACGTTATCCATGTTTTCCCCTCGTCAGAAATAAAAAGCCCGGCAACAGGCCGGGCTAACAGTCAATGATCAGGCGCTGGTGACAGCAATCTGATTTGTCGCAAAAGCGGCGCGCAGCGTGCGGGCGAATTCCAGCGCATGGGCACCATCGCCGTGCAGACAGACCGTCTGCGCATTCACCGCCACCCATTCGCCGCTGACGCTGCGCACCTGACGCTGCTGCACCATGGTGAGCGTCTGCGCCAGCGCCTGCTCAGCCTCTTCGATTAACGCCCCGGGCTGGCTGCGCGGCACCAGCGCGCCACTGGCCAGATAGCCGCGGTCAGCAAACACCTCTTCGCGCGTGCGCAGACCATGATGCGCGGCGGCGGCAATTGAAGCGCTGCCCGCCAGGCCAACCAGAATCAGCGCCGGATCGACGGCTTTGACCGCGCGCGCAATCGCATCCGCCAGCACTGCATCTGACGCCGCCTGGTTATACAGCATGCCGTGCGGCTTCACGTGCACCAGCTTCGCCCCTTCACTTTCAGCGAGGCTTTTCAGGGCACCAATCTGGTAAATCACCTGCGCGTACACGGTTTCTGGCGGCAGCTGCATGGCGGTCCGGCCAAAATTTTCCCGGTCGGGAAAGCTCGGATGCGCACCGATCGCCACGCCATTGGCGCTGGCCCAGCGCACCGACTGCAGCATGGTTTCGGCATCGCCGGCATGGAAACCGCAGGCGATGTTGGCCGAGCTCACCAGCTCCAGCAGGGCCCGATCGCTGGCACTGCCTTCACCGAGGTCGGCGTTAAGATCGATCTTCATGAGCAAGCCCCCAGGCTATCTGATCAAGCGAACGTTGCTGCTGCTGTTTGGCCAGCAGCGCCTCCTCCAGCGTGCAGCGGATGAAGTGGATCGGTTCTCCCAGACGAATCTGCGCCAGCTGATAGAGATCGGCTTCGATGACGCAGGCAATACGCGGATAGCCGCCGGTGGTTTGCGCATCGGCCATCAGCACAATCGGCTGACCGTTCGGCGGCACCTGCACCACACCCGGCACCAGGCCGTGCGACAGCAGTTCACGTGCGACACTGCGCTGCAGAGGACTGCCCTGCAGCCGGTAGCCCATGCGGTTACTTTGCGGGCTGAGCTGCCACGGGTTACGCCAGAATGCGTCCTGCGCGTCGTGGGTAAATTCGTTGTACTCCGGCCCCGGCAGCGCGCGGATGCGGTTGCCCCACAACAGCTGCCGTACGCCAGCCTGATGGCTGAAGCGGCGCGTCGGCTTGCCCAGCGGCAGCTGATCGCCATCCTGCAGTTTACGTCCCTGCCAGCCGCCAAAGGCCGCTTTGAGATCGGTGCTGTGCGAGCCCAGCATGGCGTCGATGGCAAAACCGCCGTTCACCGCCAGATAGCTGCGCATACCGCGCGTAGGCATGGACAGACTCAGCACCTGGCCTTTTTTCACCGGCAGACGCCAGCCAGTCCACACCGGCTGGCCATCCAGTTCGGCGCTGCAGCTGGCACCGGTCAGCGCAAACCAGCCGTCGCGACGAAACTCCGCTTTGAACTGACCGAGCACAATCTCCAGCACCGCGCTGTTTTCCGCGTTGCCGACCAGCATATTGGCCGTGCGCATTGAAGGCTCATCCAGTGCGCCGCTCAGGCTGATGCCGTATTGCCGCCAGCCGTGGCGGCCGCGATCCTGCACCGAGGTCATTAATCCGGCACGCAAAATTTTTAACATACGCCCTCCCGTTGTGGCACGAAGCGGACGCTGTCGCCGGGACGCAGTAGCGTCGGCGGCTGCTGTTGTGGATCGAACAGGCTAAGCGGCGTGTGACCAATCAACTGCCAGCCACCGGGCGCAGCCAGCGGATAGATACCGGTCTGGCTGCCGCCAATGCCCACCGAACCGCCAGGCACCACCAGCCGGGGCTCGGCGCGACGCGGCGTGTGCAGCCGCTCATCCAGCCCACCGAGATAAGGGAAACCCGGCTGAAAGCCAATGAAATAGACCACGTAATCCGCGCTGCTGTGCAGCTCCACCACCTGTTGCGAGGTCAGATCCGCCGCACGGGCGACCTCCGCCAGATCCGGACCGCCCGCGCCGCCATACACCACCGGAATCTCAACCTGACGCGGCTCGGCCAGCAGCACCTCGCTCTCTTCCCACCAGCGCTGCAAACGCTCAATTGCATCCAGCGCTTTCAGCTGCGGATCGCGCAGCAGCAGCGTCAGGTTATTCATGCCCGGAATCACTTCCGCGATCTGCTCATTCTGCTGCAGCCGCTGGCACAATCCCCAGATGCGCTGCTGGCTGACGAGCGAAACCGGCGGTTCCAGCTCCAGTACCACCGCCCGCTCACCCAGCAGATAACAACGTGCTCGTTGCAAAACCCACCTCCCGGTCATTAATAAAACGCGCCGTGACCGCAGTGACGGCGCGCCTGAGGGCATTCGCTTATGCGAAAAGTCAATAAGTTATGCGAAAGTGAAGGAGATGTGTCAACTGATTTGCGCCCGGCACGTGTTTTCCGGGCGCATAAGCGAAGCGGTCAGGCGGGGTTGTCGATATCGATAAAGGTCACATCCAGACCATGCTGGCTGGCTAGCCACTCACCGAGCGCTTTAATGCCGCCGCGTTCGGTGGCGTGATGGCCGGCAGCAAAGAAATGCAGCCCCTGTTCACGGGCGCTGTGAATGGTCTGCTCAGAGACTTCACCGCTGATAAAGGCGTCGACGCCAAAGGCGGCGGCCGCATCGATAAAGCCCTGGCCGCCACCGCTGCACCATGCCACCCGGCGAATCAGCGCCGGAGCATTATCACCGCAGTGCAGCGGCTGGCGTCCAAGGCGCGCCGCGATTTTTTCCGCCAGCGCCGGACCGCTTAGCGGCTCAGCCAGCTCGCCCCAGGGCACCAGCGGCTGGATTTCACCTTTGACGTCGATATCAAACAGCGTGGCCAGCTGGGCGTTGTTGCCCAACTGTGGGTGAGCATCGAGCGGCAGGTGCCAGCCGTACAGGTTGATGTCATTGGCCAGCAGCGTGCGCAGACGCTGGCGTTTCATCCCTTTAATCACCGGCGCTTCGCTCTTCCAGAAGTAGCCATGATGCACCAGTATCGCATCGGCCTGGCGTTTTACCGCCTCATCCAGCAGCGCCTGACAGGCCGTCACGCCGGTGATTACACGGCGCACCTGCTCACGCCCCTCAACCTGCAAACCGTTGGGCGCATAGTCGCTGAAGGCACTGGTGTTGAGTTGCTGATTGACGATGTGTTCTAACTCGAAATTGTTCATAACGGCTCCGTGACCGCCTCAGGCTGCGCTGCGCGCGCGCTCGAAGGCGTCTAATGTCTTTTTACGTGCCGCCTTATGTTCCACGATTGGCGCCGGATAATCGAGTTTCTTGTTGTTTTTCTCCGCCCAGACGTGTGGCTGATGGATGGCGCTGTCCGGCACGTCTTGCAGTTCCGGCAGCCACCGGCGGATAAACTCGCCCTGCTTATCAAAGCGCTCGCCCTGGGTCGTCGGGTTGAAGATGCGGAAGTAAGGTGCGGCGTCGGTGCCGGTCGACGCGGCCCACTGCCAGCCACCGTTATTGGCCGCCAGATCGCCGTCAATCAGCTGCTGCATGAAATAGCGTTCACCCTCGCGCCAGTCAATCAGCAGATCTTTCACCAGAAAGCTGGCGGTGATCATGCGTAACCGGTTGTGCATCCAGCCCAGCGTATTGAGCTGGCGCATCGCTGCGTCAACAATCGGATAACCGGTTTTGCCCTGCTGCCAGGCGGTAAGGTGTTGCTCATTCTGTTGCCAGCTGACGTTGCGCGTCCAGTCGACAAACGGCTGATGCTTACACAGCGCCGGAAAGGCCACCATCAGGTGACGATAAAATTCGCGCCAGACCAGTTCATTGAGCCACACCAGCGCGCTGCCGTTGTTCAGCGCCTGCGGATGCTCCTTCAGAATGCGATGCAGGCACTGACGCGGCGACAGCACACCAATCGCCAGATATGGCGACAGGCGGCTGGTGCCGTCAATCGCCGGTATGTCGCGCTGCTGGTCATATTTTTCCACCCGCTGCTGGGCAAACTGGCGCAGCTGCTTCAGCGCCGCCTCTTCTCCGGCAGGAAACCAGGTTTCGTCGAATTCTTCCACAGGATAATCGAATGCCGCTATTTTTTTGCCGGCGGCCACGGGTGCCCCGGCGCGCGCTTTCGGTGCGTGATGGCACTCTGGCAGCCCCTGTTGCAGACGCCGGATAAACGCTTTGCTGAACGGCGTGAACACTTTGAACATGCTGTTGCTGCCGGTCTGTACGCTGCCCGGCGGTAACAGCAGGCTGTCATCGAATCCCTGGCACACCACGCCCTGCTGATCGAGCTGCTTCTCAACCGCAGCATCGCGCTGGCGCTCATTGATTTCATATTGATAGTTGTAAAACAGCGCATCCACCTTGTGCTGCTGGCAGAAAGTCGCCAGATAGTCGACCGACGCGGCGAAGTCATCGCACTGATGAAAGTGCAGCTTAATACCGCGTTCTGCCAGCGACTGCTGCAGCAGGCACAGGTTTTGATGGATAAAAGCCGCCTGTTTGGGGGCCATGCTGTGTTGCTGCCACTGGCCGGGCGTGGCGATGAACAGCGCCAGCACCTCGGCCTGACTGTCGCGGCAGGCCGCGGCCAGTGCGCTGTTATCATTCATGCGCAAGTCGTTACGCAGCCAGACTAAATGAGTGCTCATAACGCTCCGTGTTTACTGGCCGTAGCGCAGACGCAGCGCTTCCGGGTAGGGATCGAAATAACGCTGCTGCGCCAGCCACGGGTGCGGGAACTCTGCCATGTAATGTTTCAGCATGGTGATGGGGGCCAGCAACGGCTGCACACCGCGACGGTAGCGGTCAATAAGCTGCGCCAGCTCCTGACGCTGCGGTGAACTCAGCTTCGGCCGGAAATAGCCCTGTACATGCATCAGCACATTGGTGTGATTACGACGCGACGCCTGGTGCGACATCAGGTGCATCAGACGGTTACGGTATTCAAAGGCGTACGCATCCAGTGACTCCCACTGTTCCATCGCTGCGACAAACCGCCCCATTTCGCGGTACTCATCCTGCGCATGCGACAGCAGCAGTAATTTGTAGCGACTGTGGAAGGCAATCAGCTTGTGGCGCGTCAGCCCGCTGCGCCACATTTCGTTGAACTCATGCAGCGCATAGACGCGCCCCATGAAGTTTTCGCGGATCGCGTCATCGTGCAGGCGTCCATCCTCTTCCAGCGGCAACCACGGTAGCTCTTTCTGCAGGAACGAGGTGAACACGCCGGTGCCGGCTTTGCGATTGTTGTTAGTGTCAGGCTCGTAGACGCGCACCCGCTCCAGTCCGCAGCTCGGCGATTTGGCACACAGGATGTAGCCGCACAGATGGTGCAGCGATTTAACGCGCTCCGCAGACCAGCGGGCCATTTCGTCGGTCAGCTCTTCCCCGCCGTCTTTACTGAAACACAGGTGGATCTGATCGTCGCTCTGTTTGACCAGCCGCAGCGCCGGGCGCGGCGTCGGCAGACCGATGGCCATTTCCGGGCAGACAGGTTCGAAGCGCACAAATGGCGCGAGCTCGTCAGTTGCAAAGGCAAAACGCTTGTGGCCGCCATCGAATCGGACGCTATCCCCGAGCAGGCAGGCACTGATACCTACAGGAATTTTCTCGCTCATACTTGTACAACCCCCAAAATCTTGTAGAGGTTTAAGTGTAGCTGAAATGCCGCGAGATAACAGCGGGACAATGCGTTTGTCGCACCACTTTAAGATAAAAAAACCCGGTGCCTCGAGCGAGGTCACCGGGTTATCACCGCGAAGCCGGGCGTTACCAGTAGAAACCGCCTGCCGCTTCCGATTGCGCCAGCCAGACCGGTTTGGTGCTGGTTTTGCACCACATGCGGTGCAGATAACTGTAGAAGCGCGCGCGATCCTGGCGGAACAGCATCACTGGCAACGCCAGTACGCCAATCAATACCACCAGCACACGGCGCAGCACAATTTTGGCGAGTGGATATGCCTGATACATCAATGCCTCCTCGTGGTAAATTTTGCTATGAAATGTGATCTGCCTCAGATATTACGCCTGGTTGTGTAATTTTACTACTCATCCGACCACTATTTTGATCTTTTTTCAGCCATTTCCTGGCCGGGATGAAAGGAAGTTACATTTTTGTAAAATTTTGGATCACAGCGAGTTACTGAGATCGTGACGGACGCCGTCGCGGTTTATTGTTAAAGTAATGCGTTAACCTTATTTGCCGCAGGAGTCAGCGTGACGACCATCTTGATTGTCGAAGATGAAAAGGAGATTCGCCGTTTCGTGCGCCTGGCGCTGGAGAGCGAAGGCCTGAAGATTGTGGAAGCGGAGCAGTTGCAGCGCGGCCTGATTGAAGCGGCTACGCGCAAACCGGATTTGGTGATTCTCGATCTCGGTTTACCGGACGGCGATGGTAATGCCTTCATCCGCGAAGTGCGGCAGTGGAGCAGCATGCCGGTAATTGTGCTGTCAGCACGCAGTGACGAGCAGGATAAAATAGAGGCGCTGGATGCCGGCGCTGACGACTATCTCACTAAGCCGTTTGGCATCGGCGAACTGCTGGCGCGCGTGCGCGTGGCGCTGCGTCGTCATCAGCGCAGCCAGCCGGAGCCGCTGGTGCAGTTTGGCGAAGTGAGCGTTGATCTCGCCGCGCGGCGCGTGCTGCGCAGCGGCGAAGAGGTGCATCTGACGCCGACCGAATTTCGCCTGCTCAGCCTGCTGCTGAATAACGCTGGCAAAGTACTGACCCAGCGCCAGTTGCTTAACCAGGTGTGGGGGCCCAACGCCGTGGAACACAGCCATTATCTGCGCATCTATATGGGACACCTGCGGCAAAAGCTGGAAGCCAATCCCACCCAGCCGACGCACCTGCTGACAGAAACCGGCATCGGCTATCGCTTCATGCCATAAAAAAAGGCCGCAAACGCGGCCTTCTTCATGCAGGATGCCCTGTCAGGCGTTTTTCAGCACTTCGCTGACAATTTCTACCGCTTCTTTCTCGATCTGCTGGCGATGCTCAGCGCCGAGGAAGCTTTCACAATAGATTTTGTAGGCGTCTTCCGTGCCGGACGGACGTGCCGCGAACCAGCCGTTTTCAGTCATCACTTTCAGACCACCAATCGAGGCGCCGTTGCCCGGTGCCGCGGTCAGACGTGCGGTGATCGGGTCGCCCGCCAGCGTATCGGCGCTGACCATTTCAGGTGACAGCTTCGACAGTGCCGCTTTCTGCGCAGAAGTGGCAGGTGCCTGCAGACGGTTGTAGCTTGGCGCACCAAAACGCGCGGCCAGCTCATCATAGTGCTGCTGCGGGTTCTTACCGGTAACCGCAGTGATTTCCGCCGCCAGCAGACACAGGATGATGCCGTCTTTGTCTGTTGACCAGGCGGAGCCGTCGAAACGCAGGAACGAGGCGCCGGCGCTCTCTTCGCCGCCAAAGCCAAAGCTGCCGTCGAACAGACCATCCACGAACCATTTGAAGCCGACCGGGACTTCCACCAGCTTGCGACCAATGTCGTTCACCACGCGGTCAATCATCGCGCTGGAAACCAGCGTTTTACCAACGGCCACCTCTTTGCCCCACTGCGGACGGTGCTGGAACAGGTAGTTGATCGCTACCGCCAGATAGTGGTTCGGGTTCATCAGACCGGCGGGCGTGACGATGCCGTGACGGTCGTAATCCGGATCGTTACCGAAGGCCAGATCGAACTTATCTTTATACGCCAGCAGACCGGCCATCGCGCACTCGGACGAACAGTCCATGCGCACCACGCCATCTTTATCCAGATGCATGAAGCGGAACGTCTGGTCGATGGCATCATTGACGATGGTCAGATCCAGCTGGTAGTGCTCAGCAATGCGCTGCCAGTAGGCCATGCCGGAACCGCCGAGCGGATCGACACCGATTTTCAGGCCGGCTTTCTGGATCGCCGGGAAGTCAATCACCTGCGCCAGACCTTCAACGTATGGCTGGATCAGATCCTGCTCAACGATGTGGCCACTGGCCCACGCCTGATCCAGCGCCAGACGCTTAACCTCTTTCAGCTCACCTTTGATCAACTGATTCGCGCGATCTTCCACCACTTTGGTGACGTTGGTGTCAGCCGGTCCACCGTTCGGCGGATTGTACTTGATGCCACCGTCTTCTGGCGGGTTATGCGACGGGGTAATCACGATACCGTCCGCCTGCGCGCCGCCGCGCTTGTTGTGCTCCAGAATGGCGTTGGAGATCGCCGGCGTCGGCGTATAGCCGTTGTCCTGCTGCACAATCACATCAACGCCGTTGGCGGCCAGCACTTCCAGCACTGACAGGATCGCCGGCTCAGACAGCGCATGGGTGTCTTTACCTACGTAGCACGGGCCGGTGATGCCGTTCTTTTTACGCTCTTCAGCGATCGCCTGCGCAATCGCCAGAATGTGTACTTCGTTGAAGCTATGACGTCCCGCGCTGCCGCGGTGGCCGGAGGTGCCAAATTTCACCGCATGGTCCGGGTTCGCCGCATCTGGCTTCAGGACGTAATACTGCGAGGTTAATTGTGCAACGTTAATCAAATCGCTCTGCTGGGCGGGTTGCCCGGCACGGGGGTGATTGGCCATTGGCGCTTCTCCCTGACGCTTCGGTTTAAATGGTGCCGCAAACTTTCTCTGCCAGTTCCTGCGGGAACTGCATGGCAAGCATGATGTGTTCCACCATGCTGCATTTACGACCTGTATTGGTATTGGTGATCACCCAGTACGGCGTGCCGGGGACGTGCTTCGGCTTAGTATGGGTGCCATTTTGCAGCAGCGTGTGCTCGTCACCCGCAAAGTAGACGCGGGTGCGGCCCTGCAGCGAGGCAGTGGCATCAGCAAAGGCTGCCGGATCAAGACGATAAAGCGTTGACAGGATCAGCATGAAGCGATTAACCGCCTTCTTCTGCTCCGCATACTCGTCAGACAGCAGCAGCTCGCGTACGGCGCGCACGCGATCCTGAGGTCGCGCTTCGCTGCGTGCAGCCGGTGCTTCTTTTACCGCCGCATTCGCCGCTGGCGCAGCGGATGCGCTCTGGCCGGCAGTGAATTTCAGCATACGGCGCAAAATGTCCGAGGCGCTTTCACCAATGTGCTGCGTGTGGCTGGCAATATAACGGTAGAGTTCTTCGTCAACTTCAATCGTTTTCATCTTTTTCCGTGCGATTCTGGCAAATGGCAGAACCACGCTACTTTGCAAAGGCCTTAACAAAATCCGGTCGTGCAAAATGTGAGCGGGCTCTAACATAAGGATTATAAAGTTAAATCCGCGACAGCCGGTAGCGCTGGCATCGTTTACGGGCAAAAGTCGGAATATGCCCTAATGCCTGACCGCCCGGCGCCGGGACAGGTGAATCCATGATACCCTAAGCCCAGGTCTCAACCGAAAGAACTTTAGCCATGATTTTGAACGCCCGTCTGCAAACTGAACAATCTGCCCCTGATGCCCAGCCCATTCTGTTAATTCATGGCCTGTTTGGTAGCCTGGATAACCTCGGCGTCCTGGCGCGCGGCGTGCGCGATGCACGGCCCACGCTGCAGGTGGATGTCCGTAACCACGGCCTGTCACCGCGCAGCGAAGAGATGCACTACGCTGCGCTGGCGCAGGATATGGTCGATACGCTGGATGCGCACCACATCGAACGGGTCGATGTTATCGGCCACTCAATGGGCGGCAAAATTGCCATGGCGCTGAGCGCCGTTGCGCCCGAACGGATTGGCAAAATGGTGCTGATTGATATCGCGCCGGTGGATTACCAGACGCGACGCCACGATGAGATCTTCGCGGCGATCCGCGCGGTCAGCGCAGCTGGCGTCACGCGCCGCAGCGCTGCGGCCGACGTGATGCGTGAGCACGTGCGCGAAGAAGGCGTGATTCAGTTCATTCTGAAATCTTTCCATGAAGGCGAATGGCGCTTCAACGTGCCGGTGTTATGGGACAATTATCCGGTGCTCTCCGGCTGGCAGGAGGTGCCCGCGTGGCCTCATCCGGCGCTGTTTATTCGCGGCGGTGATTCACCCTATCTGGACAACCAGCACCGTGATGCGCTGCTGCGCCAGTTCCCGCAGGCGCAGGCGCACATTATCAGCGGTGCCGGACACTGGGTGCATGCAGAAAAACCCGATGCCGTACTGCGCGCGGTGCGCCGCTTTTTTAACCTGTAAAAGCAAAAGCTTGCTACGGGCGGTTTAGGGTTGGCGTCGCGCCGGGCGCTGGAGTATGATGTCGCGCTAAAAATTTGCCGCGGATGCTTTTTTCGCCGCGGTCGGGCCGATAAATGTTTAAATCGCGCAGCGCCTTTCCGCCGTTCGCGCCCACGCAGTTTCACAAACCATGGCAAAAGAACAGACAGATCGTACCACGCTCGATCTCTTCGCAGACGAGCGGCGTCCCGGTCGCCCTAAAACCAGTCCGCTGTCGCGTGATGAGCAGCTGCGCATTAATAAGCGCAACCAGCTGAAGCGCGACCGGGTGCGCGGCCTGCGCCGCGTTGAGCTGAAAATGTCCAGCGAAGCGGTCGACGCGCTTAATACGCTGGCCGAGCAGCAGAACATCAGCCGCAGTGAACTGATTGAACAAATGCTGCTGGCGCAGCTCAAACTGGCGTAACGTGCGCAGACCGCACGCTGGAACACAAACTCAGCGCTTTACACATTCCGCGCTTTTCGCCGGTCTGCTATCATTCGCATAACTGTGTCGTCTTCTGACTTACTTTCACAATCAGGATTTAAGAGGTTACTCACTCCATGGCAATCGTAGGCATTTTCTTCGGCAGCGATACCGGCAACACTGAAAACATTGCAAAAATGATCCAGAAACAACTGGGTAAAGATGTCGCCGAAGTGCATGACATTGCTAAGAGCACCAAAGAAGATCTCGAAGCATTCGATATTCTGCTGCTGGGTATTCCGACCTGGTACTACGGTGAAGCCCAGTGCGACTGGGATGACTTCTTCCCGACGCTGGAAGAGATTGATTTCAACGGTAAGCTGGTAGCGCTGTTTGGCTGCGGCGATCAGGAAGATTATGCCGAGTACTTCTGTGACGCGATGGGCACCATTCGCGACATCATTGAGCCAAACGGCGCAGTAATTGTGGGCCACTGGCCAACCGAAGGTTACCACTTCGAAGCCTCTAAAGGTCTGGCAGACGACAAACACTTCCTCGGCCTCGCCATCGATGAAGATCGTCAGCCTGAACTGACTAACGAGCGCGTCGACAAATGGGTTAAGCAGATCTTTGATGAGCTGCAGCTGCAGGCGATCATCGAAGCCTGATGCTTTCCTGTCCGATGTGGGCGCTGGCTCACATCGGGCAATGGAATTACCTATAAAAATAATAGCTACGGTTTTTTAACTTTTTCCCTCAATTCTGTAGAATACCCGCAACGGTCATCTGCTTATTCCTCGGGCATCAGACTGAGACTGCGCGAAAAGGAACATCGATCTGCACGATCCCGCTGAGGCTCACGACATTTCTCCTTACAGCATCCGGGGAATTGTCCGCCGCAGCCGGTTTTCATTTCGCAGGCTGAGCTCTATAATGAGACGCAAATGAGAATGCGCGTTGACCACACATTCAAGGCCTTTGCGCCGTAAGTGACTAGCAAAGTAACAGGACAATATCCGCATGACTGACAACAACTCCGCATTGAAAAAGGCTGGCCTGAAAGTCACGCTGCCCAGACTGAAGATTCTGGAAGTGCTTCAGGGACCCGGACCCGAGTCCCATCATGTCAGTGCGGAAGATTTGTACAAACGCCTGATCGACATGGGCGAAGAGATTGGTCTGGCGACGGTATACCGTGTTCTGAACCAGTTTGACGACGCCGGCATCGTGACGCGTCATAACTTCGAAGGCGGGAAATCCGTGTTCGAACTGACCCAGCAGCATCACCATGATCACCTGATTTGCCTCGACTGCGGCAAAGTGATCGAGTTTAGCGATGAATCTATCGAAACGCGTCAGCGTGAGATTGCAACACGCCACGGTATCAAACTCAGCAACCACAGCCTGTATCTGTACGGCCACTGTGCGCTGGGAGACTGCCGCGAAGACGAGACGCTCCACGATCAGTAATTGAATATGCTATGCAGTATAAAAAAACCGGTGCCAGGCACCGGTTTTTTTATGGCTGCGTTCAGGCGACCAGCGTTTCCTGCAAATAGCGCCAGCGCGGAACCGGCGTGCTGCAGTCCAGCACCGCCAGCGAAATGCGGGTCTGGTTGTTGCCGTTAAGCATTTGCAGTTCGTGATACTGAATGGTCACTTCCTGCTGCTGCTGGGAAATGATGGCATGCTCACTGGTGGCGATTCGCATCCCTTCCCGCTGCCCGTGCAGTTTGCGAAACAGGGTTTCAGTGTCATTAAGATCGAGCTGTTTGCCTTGCGGCGTCACCATTTTGAAGTCGGGATGAAAGTGCGACAGCAGCAGATCCATACTGTCATCGCTGCCTTCGGCCTGATTAAAAATACGTTCGATAAGCTGATGTAAAACCACCACGCTATGTTTGGCTTCCAGAGCGAGACTTGTCATTTTTCTTCCTTCGCTAACCCGCACAGCAACATTTAAGAGCGCATAGCCTACCTGAAAATAACGATTTCACACGGGTAAATTAGTTAATTTTATTAAAGTCAGATTAGTCGTAATCGCGCGCAATTACTGTTTTTTGTCTGGTTCAGCATAATCGATTCCCGTTTGCAGATAACGGGCAATAAAAAAGGGCGATTGCTCGCCCTTTGCTGATCATATCGTGCTATCAAGCAGTAAAATTATTCGCCGATTTTTGCCCAGGTATCACGCAGACCCACGGTGCGGTTGAACACCAGTTTCGACGGCTGCGAGTACACGCTATCAGCGCAGAAGTAACCTTCGCGCTCAAACTGATACGGCGCCAGTGCGCTGGCGGCACGCAGACCCGGCTCAACGAAGCCCTGTTTGATCTCCAGCGAGTTCGGGTTAATGGTGGTGAGGAAATCCTCGGCCGCGCCCGGATTTGGCACGCTGAACAGACGATCGTACAGGCGGAATTCGGCAGGCAGCGCGTGAATCGCCGACACCCAATGGATAACGCCTTTCACCTTGCGGCCATCGGCCGGATCTTTGCTCAGGGTGTCGACATCGCAGGTTGCGTAGATGCAGGTGATGTTGCCGGCTTCATCTTTCGCCACGCGCTCGGCACGAATGACATAAGCGTTGCGCAGACGAACTTCTTTACCCAGCACCAGACGTTTGTACTGCTTGTTGGCCTCTTCACGGAAGTCGGCGCGATCGATCCACACCTCACGGCTGAACGGCACCTCACGCGTGCCCATCTCCGGTTTGTTCGGGTGGTTCGGCATGCTGATGATTTCTTCATGCCCGGCCGGCAGGTTCTCGATCACCACTTTCAGCGGATCCAGCACCGCCATAGCGCGCGGCGCGTTCTCGTTGAGGTCGTCACGAATGCACGACTCCAGCGACGCCATCTCAACAATGTTGTCCTGCTTGGTCACACCGATACGGCGGCAGAATTCGCGGATTGACGCCGCGCTATAGCCACGACGGCGCAGACCGGATACGGTCAGCATGCGCGGATCGTCCCAGCCTTCAACAATCTTCTCGCTCACCAGCTGCGTCAGCTTACGCTTCGACATCACCGCATATTCCAGATTCAGGCGCGAAAACTCGTACTGACGCGGATGCACCGGAATGGTGATGTTATCCAGCACCCAGTCGTAGAGACGACGGTTGTCCTGGAACTCCAGCGTACACAGGGAATGGGTGATGCCTTCCAGCGCATCGGAGATGCAGTGGGTAAAGTCGTACATCGGATAGATGCACCACTTGTTGCCAGTCTGGTGGTGTTCGGCATATTTAATGCGGTACAGCACCGGATCGCGCATCACAATAAAGCTGGATGCCATGTCGATTTTGGCACGCAGGCAGGCTTTGCCCTCTTCGAAGCCGCCATCACGCATCTTCTGGAACAGCGCCAGGTTCTCTTCCACGCTGCGATCGCGATACGGGCTGTTTTTGCCCGGCGCGGTTAGCGTGCCGCGGTATTCACGGATCTGCTCTGGCGACAGCTCGTCAACGTAGGCCAGGCCTTTGTTGATCAGCTCAACCGCGTAGTTGAACAGTTGGTCAAAGTAGTCAGAGGAGTAACGAATGTTGCCGCTCCACTCAAAGCCCAGCCATTGCACATCATTCTTGATCGATTCAACGAACTCCATATCCTCTTTGACCGGATTGGTGTCGTCGAAACGCAGGTTGCACTGCCCCTGATAATCTTGTGCGATACCAAAGTTCAGGCAGATCGATTTTGCATGGCCAATATGCAGGTAACCATTGGGCTCAGGCGGGAAACGGGTATGCACAC
>NZ_JASEWO010000080.1:0-19724 GCF_030024295.1 Pantoea sp. Pa-EAmG | reverse complement strand
TTGGTTAGCCGCCATTGGAGGTTCCTGGTACTACGTTATTGGCGGTGTGATTATGCTGATCACCGCTGTTCTGCTGTGGCGCCGTAGCGGTTCCGCACTGCTGCTGTATGCCCTGTTGCTGCTGGCAACGCTTGTATGGGGCGTATGGGAAGTCGGCTTCGACTTCTGGGCGCTGGCCCCACGTACCGACGTGCTGGTGATCTTCGGTATCTGGCTGATTCTGCCGTTTGTGTATCGCGGCCTGAATCATGCGGGTAAAGGTGCGCTGGGTGCGATGGCCGTTGCGCTGGTAGCCAGCGTACTGGTGCTGGCGTGGGCAGTATTCCACGATCCGCAGGAGCTGAATGGCAATCTGCCGGAAGCCGCTAACGTTCCGCAGGCCCAGCCGCTGAGTAACATCAACGATGCTGACTGGCCAGCCTACGCGCGTGACCAGCAGGGTACCCGCTTCTCGCCGCTGAAGCAGATCAACACCAGCAACGTGAAAGAGTTGCAGGTTGCCTGGCAGTTCCAGACCGGCGATCTCAAAACCGCCAACGATCCGGGTGAAATCACTGACGAAGTGACGCCGATTAAAATCCGCGACACGCTGTACCTTTGCTCGCCACACCAGATTCTGTTTGCGCTGGATGCGACGACCGGTAAGCAGAAGTGGAAATTCGATCCGGGCCTGAAGCCGAATCCTACCTTCCAGCACGTGACCTGCCGCGGTGTTTCATACCATGAAGTGCCTGCTGCTGCAGATGCCGCCAACAGCCAGCCTGCGCTGTGCTCACGCCGCATCTATCTGCCAGTGAACGACGGTCGTCTGTTCGCGCTGGATGCCGATACCGGTGCCCGTTGCCCATCCTTTGGTAACAACGGTGAGCTGGATCTGCAGCACAAGCAGCCGGTACAGACGCCAGGCCAGTATGAGCCTACGTCACCGCCGGTTATCACTGACACCACCATCGTCATTGCTGGTGCGGTCACCGATAACTACTCTACCCGTGAGCCGTCTGGTGCCATCCGTGGCTTCGACGTCAACACCGGTAAACTGCTGTGGGTGTTCGACCCGGGCGCGAAAGATCCTAACGCGATTCCGGCTGATGAACACACCTTCACCATGAACTCGCCGAACTCGTGGGCGCCGGCGGTATACGATCCAAAACTGGATACCGTTTACCTGCCAATGGGCGTTTCCACCCCGGATATCTGGGGCGGTAACCGCACACCAGAGCAGGAGCGCTACGCGAGCAGCGTTCTGGCGCTGAACGCCACCACCGGTAAGCTGGTGTGGTCGTATCAGACCGTGCACCACGATCTGTGGGATATGGACCTGCCGTCACAGCCGACGCTGGCCGATATCACCGACAAAGATGGCAACACCGTACCGGTGATTTATGCCCCGGCGAAAACCGGTAACATCTTTGTGCTGGATCGTCGTACCGGTAAGCCGGTCGTGCCTGCACCGGAGACGCCGGTACCGCAGGGCGCGGCGAAAGGTGACCACGTGGCACCGACCCAGCCGTACTCCGAACTGACCTTCCGTCCGAAACAGAATCTGACGGACAAGGACATGTGGGGCGCGACGATGTATGACCAGCTGGTGTGCCGCGTGATCTTCAAGCGTCTGCGCTACGAAGGTCCGTTCACGCCGCCGTCTGAGCAGGGTACGCTGGTGTTCCCGGGCAACCTCGGTATGTTCGAGTGGGGCGGCATCGCGGTTGATCCACATCGTCAGATCGCGATTGCTAACCCAATGGCGCTGCCGTTTGTGTCTAAGCTGATTCCGCGCGGTCCGGGCAACCCGATTGAGCCACCGCAGGGCGCAGAAGGCGGTTCCGGTACCGAAACCGGCATTCAGCCGCAGTACGGTGTGCCGTTTGGCGTCGAGCTGAACCCGTTCCTGTCGCCGTTTGGTCTGCCGTGTAAACAGCCGGCCTGGGGTTACGTTTCAGCGATCGACCTGAAGACCAACGAAACCGTGTGGAAGAAACGTATCGGTACCGTTCGCGATAGCGCACCGGTTCCGCTGCCGTTCAAAATGGGTATGCCAATGCTGGGTGGCCCAATCACCACCGCCGGTAACGTGTTCTTCATCGGCGCGACCGCAGATAACTACCTGCGCGCGTTCGATACCAACACCGGTGAGATGCTGTGGCAGGCGCGTCTGCCAGCGGGTGGCCAGGCTACGCCGATGACCTATGAAGTGAATGGCAAACAGTACGTTGTCATCGCGGCCGGTGGTCACGGTTCGTTTGGTACCAAGCTGGGCGATTACGTGATTGCCTATGCGCTGCCAGATGCGAAGTAATTTTTCGCACTGAAGTAAAAAAGCGGGCAATGCCCGCTTTTTTTTCACGCCAGTCAGGCATTACGCTCGATCCTGCGGTTAAGCTTTACGCAGCACCCGCGCATTCAATAGCGCGCACAGCGCCATAATCACGCAGGTGGCGAGAAACACCGGTCGCATACCAAACGCGCCGCCGATAAAGCCGCCGAACAGCGGGCCGCTCACCTGGCCGACATACTGAGCCGAGGTCGCATAGCCCAGCATTTTCCCGACCTGCCGCTGCGGCACATTATGACGAATCAACGCCGTCACGCAGGGCATCAGGCCGCCCAGCGCCATCCCCATCAGGAAACGCAGCAGCACCAGCTGCCACGCCGCGCTAATAAACGCCTGCGGAATCAGCAGCAGCGCGCAGACCAGCAGGCCATAAATCAGCACGCGCGCATGTCCGATGCGGTCGGCCAGCCGGCCAAGGCGCGGCGCGGAGAGAATGCTGCCCAGCGCGGCGGCCGCCATCACCAGCCCGGCCGTCACCGTCACCGCGTGATCGCCGTGCACAAACTGCGCGATATACAGCGTGATAATCGGCTCAATCGACATATTGGCAAAAATCAGCAGCATGCCCGACAGCCACATCAGCCGCACCACTGGCCGGTTGATCGACGCCTCCGGCTCATCCCCCTCCCCGGCTGCGGCTTTCTTCGCCGCACGTGGCGCTTCTTTCAGCAGAAAAGTGGTGACGAGAAACGCAAGAAAAATCACCGCGCCGGTGAGCCAGAAAGTGTGGCGGATACCGATCAGCGGCGGCAGCACGCCGCCCAGCAGCGGGCCGACCACATTACCGGCCATGATGCCGGAGGACAGTACGCCCAGCGCCCAGCCGGTCTGCGCTTTCGGCGTTTGTGCCGCCACCAGTATGGTGGAACCCGACGCATAGCCACCGAGCAGGCCGGCCAGCAGGCGCAGCGCCACCAGCTGCCACGGCGCGGTGGCTATGCCAATCAGCGACATGGCGACGGCCATTCCGAGGCTGGCGCGGATCAGCATCAGCTTACGGCCATAGCGATCCGCCAGTTTGCCCCACAGCGGTGCCGTCAGCGCCGCGCTGAGAAAGGTGGCACCATAGGCGGCGCCTGACCAGCGCGCAATCGCTGCCGGTTCCTGCACGCCCAGCTGCTGCACATAGAGGGGCAGAAAGGGCAGCAGCAGGGTCATGGCGACGATAGTGCTGAACGAGCCCAGCACACAAACCCACAAATTTCGCCGCCAGTGTTGCTGCTCAGGCGCTAACGCGATAGAAGAGTGCGACATAGTGATATCCCTGTTTTTGGCTTTTTAGCAGGCTATCAGCGGTAGCACACAGAAAACAGGGAGAAGCGGATATTTGCCAGCCAGCGCGCTATTGTTGCCAGAAAACAACAATCACGGCGCACCCAGCGCGGTGATCAGCGCGTCGCAGAGTAAGGTGATCGGTGACGAGGGCTGCGGCTGCTCTTTCAGCAGCAGGTAACTGTGCAGGCGATCCATCTGCCATTCCGGCAGCACCTGCTGAATCTCGCCGCGCGCCAGCACCTCCTGCGTCATATAGGCGGGCAGATACGCCACGCCGGTTCCGGCCAGGGCCGCATTAAGCAGCGCCATGCTGTTATTCGCGCGAAAGCGGCTGTGCACATCCAGCGCCAGGCGCTGCTTATCACGGCGAAACGGCAACGCCGCCGTGTGTGCCGGGCCGTGAAATAGCAGCAGATCGTGGCGCATCAGACGTTCGGGATGATCGATGACCGGATGCGCGGCCAGATACGCTGGCGACGCATACAGTCCCCAGTCAATGCTGCTCAGTTCGCGGTAGTTTGCGACTTCAGGCGCACGCGCGCGGATCACAATCGCCACGTCCGCACTGGGCTGCGGATCGTCGCTGGTGGTCAGTTCGAGATCGACGTTGATGTGAATATGACGGCGGATAAAGGTATTCAGCGTCGGCACCACGCACTGACAGCCGAAGGTGATCGGCGCCTGCAGACGCACGTTGCCGGCAGGCTGCTGATGCACCTGCTGCACAAACGCATCGGCGCGATGCATCTCTTCCAGCATGCGGGTGCAGAACGGATAGTAAGCCTGGCCCAGCTCGGTCAGCGCCACTTTGCGCGTGGTGCGCTGCAGCAGTTTGATACCCAGCCGCACCTCCAGCCGGGCGATTTCGCGGCTGACGTGCGATTTTGATACCCCCAGCGTACGGGCCGCTTCGCTGAAGCTTTGCCGCTCAACGACGCGTGCAAACAGCATCATGGCGGTGAGATTATCGCTGTTGTCCATGTTCTCTGGCTGATTCGAAAGAGTGAGAACCGCAGCTTAAAAGCAAAAACGCGAATGCGCACCCGATTTCCCGTTACGCAGCGGCCACGGGAAATCGGGCGAGGGATGTCACACCGCCACCGCTAGCGGAAACAGCAGGCGGTCCGGCTCGACGCGACGCTGACGCCGCAGCTGGCCTGGCGTGACGCGGAAATAATTTTTAAAGGTGCGGGTGTAAGCCTGCTGGGTATCAAAGCCGTAGCTCATCGCCACCTGCAGAATCGCCTCATCACTGTTGATCAGCGTGAGCGCTGACTCAGTCAGCCGGCGCTGGCGAATGTATTCTGCCAGTGAAAAACCGGTGTGCTGACGGAACAGACGTTGCAGATGCCAGCGGGAATACCCCGAGCGGCGTGCTACTTCATCCAGATGCAGATCGTGCCCTAAATTTTTTTCAATCCACTCCAGCAAACTACGGATAAATTCGCGCTGATTCATGACTTCCTCCGGCGTCGGTAAAATGTCCAGTGACGTCACTGTAGCGCGTTAAATTTATCCCTTAATTAGCAGAAAATTAGCGCAGAATTAGCAAGCAAAAAAACGGCTTTCCCGACGAAACAGCGCGCCAGGTTAATTCTGCGCTAATTATCGGGCGCTACACTGCGACAAGTTATTCAGGAGGGCATCATGCGTGTGCTGCTGGTAGAAGATGATGAAATGATCGGCGCCAACCTGCAGCAGGCGCTGGAGGCCGCCGGCTGGTCGGTGGACTGGGTGCGTGACGGCGTATTTGCCAGCAACGCCTGGCAGGAAGGCGGTTACACCTGCGTCCTGCTCGATCTCGGTTTACCGCGTGAAGATGGCATCAATGTGCTGCGCCGTGCGCGCACGCGCGGTGACATGACGCCGGTGCTGGTGCTGACCGCGCGTGATACCGTGCAGCAGCGCATCCAGGGCCTGGACAGTGGCGCCGATGATTACTTACTCAAACCCTTTGATCTGCAAGAGGTTCTGGCGCGTATGCGAGCCATCACCCGACGCCGCCACGGTGCGGCGGACTCCCTGCTGGGCAACGGCGACGTGCAGCTCGATATGATGACGCGTGAAGTGCTGTACAAAGGCCAGCGCGAGCAGCTAACCGCACGTGAATACGCCCTGCTCTATGCGCTGCTGGAACGCCCAGGCGCGATCCTGTCGCGTGAGCAGTTAGAAAACCGCATCTACGGCTGGGGCGAAGAGGTCACCAGCAACGCCGTGGACGTGCTGATTCACGGCATGCGGCGCAAACTCGATAACGAAGTGATTCGCAACGTGCGCGGTCTGGGCTGGCGGGTGCCGGCAATATGAGATCTTTTACGTTTATGCGGTCGCTGCGCAACAAACTGCTGGCCACGCTGGTGCTGCTGCATCTGGCGATGATCGGCGGTGTCACCTGGTATTTCTACCACTGCTATGGCGACATGATGGGCACCATGAAGGACGACCAGCTCGCCAAAATTGCCGATGCCTGGTCAAGCAGCCAGCGCATGCCGGCACTGATGCCGATGGTGATGCAGCAGGAGAAGCTGAAAAGTACCTATATCGTTCAGCTCTGGGACACCAATAATCACCTGCGCGCCAGTTCCTGGCCGGCGCTGCATGCGCCCCTGCAGAGCAAAAAAGGCTGGTCAGATTTAAAAGTTGGCGACTGCGGCGATGACTGCCAGTGGCGCGTTTACACCCGACCCGGCGAGCTGGGCAGCGAGATCGGCAATATTCAGGTGCTGCACAACGTCGGCTACATGAAGAGCCTGATGGTGAAACGCGTACTTTCCGCCATCATTCCGCTCATCCTGATGATGCCGCTGTCGCTGCTGGTGATCTGGCTGGTGGTGCGGGCCATTACGCGCGATCTGCGCGTGGCCTCGCGCCAGATTGCGGCGCAGGAAACCCTGCATCCGCACAGCGTGTCGCCGGACGGTCTGCCGGACGAAGTGCTGCCGCTGGTCGATGCTTATAACTCGCTACTGGATAAACTACGCGCGGCCTGGTCGTCACAGCGCCAGTTCCTTGAGGATGCCGCGCATGAACTGCGCACGCCGGTCACCGCCGTCACGTTACAGCTGGAGAACCTGCGTCAGCACATCCTGCCGGGCGAAGCCAGCCGCCAGTTTGATCAGCTGGAAGCGGGCGTCACGCGCACGCGCCATCTGGTCACGCAATTGCTGAACATCTCGCGCCAGGAGGATCAGTCCGTTGTCGCCAGCGTCGAGACCATTGAGCTTGATGACCTGCTGAAGGAGAGCATTGAGCAGCTGATGGTGGTGGCGGACAAGCGCGGCATTGATATCGGCTTCAACGGCACGGCGCATTATCGTCTGCACGCCAGCCGCTCCGATCTGCGCAGCCTGTTCGATAACCTGATCGGCAACGCCATGCTGCACACGCCGGAGGGCAGCCTGGTGGATGTGCTACTGCATCGCGTCGGTCATCATACGGTGGTGGATATTGTCGATAACGGCCCCGGCATGCCGGAGTCGTTTATTGAGCGCGCCTTCGATCGCTTTACCCGCTCGCCGGATGTCCAGGCGCAGGGCAGCGGCTTAGGATTGTCGATCGTGCGCAGCGTGGCGCAGAAGCATCAGATGCAGGTGGCGCTATCGAATTGCCTTAACCCGCAGGGTGAAGTGTGTGGCCTGCAGGTGCGCGTAACCCTTCCCTGACGTCTTTCCTCTCCGGCGCGATAATCAGCGCCGGCTATTTTCTTCTCCTGCCAGTTCTCTGCGTATCCCGACAACGTAAACGGTTGCGGGGTTCCGTTCGTTACACGGCCTTTATGTGATCAACTTCACATATTTACTGAATCGAAATGCAACACTTTTTGACAAACGTGATCAAAATCTATTTTCTATCGCTCTGTTACAGGCACATTACGCGGGCCTGAAAATCCGGCGCGTCAGACCGGCGACAACAGCACACTGCCCATCCCCTGGGATCGATTTCACCCGATCGCAGCATTTGCGCGGCGATCACGAGCAAGTGGTTAAAAAATAATGAAATTTAAAACGTTGATAGCAGGGGCCTTACTGGCCAGTAGCTGGACCGGCGCCGCACAGGCGGCGGAAAGCGATCCGCAGTACCTCTCTGACTGGTGGCATCAGAGCGTGAACGTGGTAGGCAGTTATCACACCCGCTTCGGACCCCAGTTCAACAATGATGTGTATCTCGAATACGAAGCCTTTACTAAAAAGGACTGGTTTGATTTCTACGGCTACCTTGACCTGACCAACTTCTTTGGCGTGGGTAACAGCAATGCCAACGGTATTTTTGACCACGGTTCGCCGATGTTCATGGAAATTGAGCCACGTTTCTCCATCGATAAGCTGACCGGCACCAGCCTGGCGTTCGGACCGTTTAAAGAGTGGTACTTCGCCAACAACTACATCTACGACATGGGTCGCAACAGCGACAGCCGTCAGAACACCTGGTACATGGGTCTGGGTACGGACATCGATACCCATAGCGATATCGGCCTGTCATTGAACGTGTACGCGAAATACCAGTGGGAAAACTACGGTGCGGCGAACGAAAACAGCTGGGATGGTTATCGCTTCAAGGTGAAATACTTTGTACCGATTACCGACCTGTGGGGCGGCAAGCTGAGCTATATCGGCTTCACCAACTTTGACTGGGGCTCCGATCTGCGTGACAAGTCTGACCGCTCGCGCACCAGCAACTCAATTGCCTCCAGCCACATTCTGTCGCTGAACTACGATCACTGGCATGTCTCTACCGTGGCGCGTTACTTCCACAATGGCGGCCAGTGGGCTGATGGCCAGGAGCTAAACTTCGGCAACGGTCCGTTTGAAGTGAAATCGACCGGCTGGGGTTACTACCTGGTGGTGGGTTACAACTTCTAAACCGCTTCCGGCGTGGCCGCTCACCATCGCGGCCACGCCAGTCTGTTACGCCTGTGGCTTCACCACGTTGATGCGCCATGGGATGCCAAACTTATCGATAAACATCCCGAAGCCGTTCGACCAGAAGGTTTTCTGCCATTCAGTGGTCACTTTGCCGCCCGCAGAGAGCTTATCAAACCAGGCTTTACCCTCCGCTTCATCTGGCGTGGCCAGGCTCACCGCATAGCCGGCATGTTGGGACGCCGGTGGCTGGGCGGTATTGCCATCACTCAGCATCAGCTCGCCCTGACCAATGCGCAGATGCGCATGCATAATCTTTTCCGGCGGCAGCGGCGGCGCCGACTGATCGCCCACCTGCTCGCCCTGCTCCGGCATATCACCAAACGTCATTTTTTGCAGAATTTCGCCGCCGGTGGCCTCCAGATAGAAGGCAATTGCTTCTTCACAGCGGCCGTAGAGAAATAAATAAGGACTCACCTGCATCGTAACCTCCGTTGAGAGTGCGTTAACGCGTGTCGTACACCTAAAGTGTAGACGATGCAGTTTTTCGCCCGTCACGGCTGGCAGTAGCGGCGGAACAGCTGCGCCATGTAAGCGCTCATCGGCGTCAGCGCGGTGTCTTTACGCTGAATCAGATAGAAGGTGGCTTTCGGCAGCGGATCGTCGAGATCCAGCGCGATCAGCTGCCCGCCGTGCGTAGGGTCTTCAATTACGTCGCGCGAAATGATGCTGACAAAATCACTCTTCGCCACCAGGCTGGTGCAGGCCATAAAGGTCTCGCAGGTCACCGCGATTTTGGGTGCCATGCCGCGCTCACCGAACAGGTCATGCAGCAGTCGGTAATAACTGCCCTGCGGCGTCGGCATGGTCCAGTCGCAATGTTGCAACTCGGCCAGCGAGCGCGCATGCGCCATCGGATGCCCTTTACGCATCACCACCTGATACTCGCGCTGCATCAGCCGCTCGAAAATCAGCTCCTGATCGAAGTGATGCCGATCGTAGGTATTGATGGTGAAATCCAGCGCGCCCTGACGCAGTTCATGCACCATCGACACCAGCTGGCCCTCCACGATACGCACTTTCACTAGTGGATATTCACGATGAAACTGGGTTATCACCTGCGGCATCACGGTACGCGCAATGCTGCCGCCCACCCCAATATTCACTTTGCCACCAGCCAGACCGAGCCGCTGCTGGATATCCTCCTGCGCCACGCGCAGTTCCTCCAGCACCAGACAGGCATGACGAAAAAAGGTTTCACCGACATCGGTCAGCATCACCCCCTGCTGACGACGCTCGAACAGGCGCGCGCCGAGCGCCAGCTCCAGTTCCTGAATCGCTTTGGTTAACGCCGGCTGTGACAGGCCCGACAGCCGGCTTGCGGCGCGAATACTGCCCTGGCGCGCCACGTCAACAAAGGCGCGCAGCTGATGAAGTTTGAGATTAGCCGCCATGATCAGGTGATAACCGTTGTCTATCGGTCACAAGATATTCGCATCTTATGCGCCCTAATACCATTGTGTAGATTCGGTTGAATGCATAAAAAACCAACACTAAGGAACAGCCGATGAACACCCTTTCCGACCTCGTCAACGCGCGGATACCGCAGATGCAGACATGGCGCCGCGACCTGCACCAGTATGCTGAATCCGGCTGGCTGGAGTTCCGCACCGCCACGCTGGTGGCGGAAGAGCTGCATCGTCTTGGTTATCAGCTGCAGCTGGGCCGTGAGGTGATTGATGCCGATGCGCGCATGGGTCTGCCGTCTGCTGAAGTGCTGGCGCAGCAGGAAGCGCGGGCGCTGCAGCAGGGCGCATTGCCACAATGGCTGCCCCACTTCTCCGGCGGTTTCTGCGGCGTGGTGGCAACGCTGGACACCGGCCGTCCCGGTCCGGTGATGGGCTTTCGTGTTGATATGGACGCACTCGATCAGACGGAAAGCGCCGCCGCCGATCACCTGCCGACGCGCGAAGGCTTCGCCTCGTGCAATCCCGGCATGATGCACGCCTGCGGCCACGATGGTCACACCACCATAGGTCTGGCGCTGGCGGGCGTGCTGATGGCGATGAAGCACCAGCTGAGCGGTCGCATAAAACTCATTTTTCAGCCGGCCGAAGAGGGCGTACGCGGTGCCAAAGCCATGGTGGCCGCGGGCGTGCTTGATGATGTCGATCTGTTCACCGCCATTCACCTTGGCACCGGCGTGCCGCCGGGCGAGATCGTCTGCGGCAGCGACAGCTTTCTCGCCACGACCAAACTGGACGTGCGTTTTACCGGGGTCGGCGCGCATGCCGGTGGCAAACCGGAAGAGGGACGCAACGCACTGCTGGCGGCGGCGCAGGCCACGCTGGCGCTGCACACTCTGCCGCAGCACAGCGGCGGCGTGGCGCGCGTTAACGTTGGTGTCTTACAGGCCGGCAGCGGACGCAACGTAGTGCCGGATGTTGCGCTGATGAAGGTGGAAACGCGCGGCGCGAGTAATCAGGTCAACGACGATATCTATCAGCAGGCGCTGCGCGTGATTGCCGGTGCCGCAGCGATGTACGGTGTTGAGCACGAGGTTACGCTAATGGGCGGTGCACGCAGCTGCACGCCGAGCCCGGCGTGGGTCAGTTTTATCCATCAGCAGGCCGAGGCGACTGGCCTGTTCAGTTCGGTGATAGACAGCAAACAGCAGGCGGCCGGTTCCGAAGATGCCACCTATATGATGGAGCGCGTGCAGCAGCGCGGCGGCCAGGCGTCTTACGTCATCTTCGGCTGCGAGCTGGCGGCGGGCCATCACAATGCGCGGTTCGACTTTGATGAAGCGGTGATGGCTACTGCCGTGCAGATGCTGGCTACGCTGGCGCTTAATCAGACGCAGTTCGGCGGTGCCCGATGAGCGCACACGACTTCATCGATCGCTACATCGACCAGCATCAGGCGCGTTTCAGTGCCCTCAGCGATGCCATCTGGGACGTACCGGAAACCCGTTTCGAAGAGACGCAATCGTCTGCGCTGCTGGCCGATGCGCTGGCGCAGGAGGGGTTTGAGGTCGAGCGCGGCGTCGGCGGTCTCGACACCGCGTTTATCGCCTCAATCGGCCACGGCCAGCCGGTGATCGCCATCCTCGGCGAGTTTGATGCGTTGGCCGGCCTGAGCCAGCAGGCGGGCTGCGCCACGCCTGAGCCGCTGGTGGAAAACGGCAACGGTCACGGCTGCGGCCACAACCTGCTCGGTACCGCCGGCCTGGCCGCCGCTTTCGCCATCAAAGCCTGGTGGGCAGAACAGGGCGGACGCGGCACGCTGCGCTTTTACGGCTGCCCTGGCGAGGAGGGGGGCTCGGGTAAAACCTTCATGGTGCGCGAGGGGCTGTTTGATGATGTCGATGCTGCCGTGACCTGGCACCCGGAAGGCTTCAGCGGCATGTTCAACCTCAGCACCCTCGCCAATATTCAGGCGGCGTTTCACTTCAAAGGTGTGGCGGCGCATGCCGCTAACTCGCCGCATCTCGGGCGCAGCGCGCTGGACGCGGTGACGCTGATGAACACCGGCGCGAATTTCCTGCGCGAGCACATCGTGCAGGAGGCGCGCCTGCACTATGCGGTCACCCAAACCGGCGGCGTATCGCCCAACGTGGTGCAGGCCGATGCCGAAGTGCTGTACCTGATTCGCGCGCCGCAGCTCGACCAGGCCCAGGATATCTACCAGCGCGTGATTAACATCGCCAAAGGCGCGGCGCTGATGACCGACACGCAGATGACGGTACGTTTTGATAAAGCCTGCTCCAACTATGTGCCCAACCGCGCGCTGGAAGCGGTGATGGAACGTAATTTGCACCATTTTGGTCTGCCGCACTACAGCGCGCAGGAACAGGCATTTGCGGCAGCGATCCGCGCCACGCTGAGCAAAGACGATCTGCGTAACGCGCGACTGAATGCGGCGCGCACCGGCGGCGAAGCGGGCATCGCCTGGGCTGAGGCGCTGGGGGATAAAGTACTGATGGATGAGGTAGCGCCGTATGCGGTCACGCGCGAGCTGCTGTACGGCTCAACCGACGTTGGGGATGTGAGCTGGGTAACGCCGACGGCGCAGTGTTTTGCCCCCTGTTTTGCCTTCGGCACGCCGCTGCACACCTGGCAGCTGGTGGCACAGGGCCGCACGCCGATTGCCCACAAAGGGATGTGCCTCGCCGCCAAAGTGCTGGCCGCCACCGCGCTGGCGCTGTTGCACGATGATGCCGCGCTGGCGCGTTGTCGTGAAGAGTTTGACCGCGTGCGCCGTGAGCAGCCGTACGTGTGCCCGATTCCGGCCGGCGTGCAGCCATCGACATTAGCATCCTGAGTTCAGCAACGCATTACGCCAGGTGCGCATAAATGCGCACCCTACGAGGGCGTGACCGGTGGTCACCGCTCCTTATCGTGTAGGGTCGCCATTTATGGCGACCTGGTACCAACGCATCACCATTAAAAAAATATAAGCATTACGCAAACATAACTGACAAGACGACTCATGAGGATCTACCGATGGAAGTGATGACTGAAAATCGCAGCCCCGGCAAGCTGTTCAGCTGGATTGAGCGGGTCGGCAACAAAGTGCCCAACCCGTTCTTACTGTTTGTCTACCTGATCGTGGTGCTGATGATCGCCACCGCGCTTCTCAGCAGCCTCGATGTGGCTGTTAAAAATCCGGCCAATGGCGAACTGGTGCGGGTCAATAACCTGCTGAGCGTGGCGGGCATTCAATGGATCCTGCCCAACATCATCAAAAACTTTAGCGGCTTCACCCCACTGGGCTCCATTCTGGCGCTGGTGATCGGGGCCGGGCTGGCGGAAAAAGTCGGGCTGCTGCAGTCGCTGATGGTGAAAATGGCGTCGCGCGTCAGCCGTCGCTACGCCAGCTATATGGTGCTGTTTATCGCGTTCTTCAGCCATATCTCTTCCGATGCGGCACTGGTGGTGATGCCGCCGCTCGGCGCGCTGATCTTCCTTGCCGTCGGGCGTCATCCGGTGGCGGGCCTGCTGGCGGCGATTGCCGGCGTCGCATCGGGTTTTACCGCGAATCTGCTGATCGTCACCACCGACGTACTGCTCTCCGGCATCAGTACAGAGGCCGCCAAAGCGGTCAGCGACACGGTCCACGTCAGCGTGATCGATAACTGGTTCTTCATGGCCAGCTCGGTCATCGTACTGACCGTGGCCGGCGCGCTGCTGACCGATAAATTTGTCGAACCGCGCCTGCCCGTCTGGAACAGCGGCCATCACGATCGCCTGCCACCGCTGACGGCGCAGGAGAATCGCGGCCTGAAGGCGGCCGGTCTCGCCGCGCTGGTGTTCATCGGCGTGATGGCGCTGCTGGTGGTGCCGGAGCATGCGCCGCTGCGCAACCCGAAAACCGGCGGCATCATCCCTTCGCCGTTTATTCAGGGCATCGTGCCGATCATCATCCTGTTCTTCTTTGTGGTGGCGATTGCCTATGGCGCGGTGACGCAGCAGATTCGCCGCGCTGACGACATCCCCCGACTGCTGGTGGATCCGATGAAGAGCATGGCCGGCTTTATCGTCATGGTGTTTCCGCTGTCGCAGTTCGTGGCGTTCTTCAACTGGAGCAACATGGGCAAGTTTATGGCCATCGGCCTGACCGATATGCTGGAGAGCGCCGGCATCAGCGGTGCGCCGGCCTTTCTCGGCCTGATGTTCCTCTCGGCGTTTCTGTGCATGTTTATCGCCAGCGGCTCGGCGATCTGGTCGATCCTCGCGCCGGTGTTTGTGCCGATGTTTATGCTGCTCGGCTTTCACCCGGCGTTTGCCCAGATGATTTTCCGCATCGCCGATTCCGCCGTGCTGCCGCTGGCGCCGATGTCGCCGTTTCTGCCGCTGTTCCTCGGTTTCCTGCAGCGCTATCAAAAAGACGCGCAGCTCGGCACCTACTATGTGCTGATCTTCCCGTATCCGCTGGTGTTCTTTGTGACGTGGATCGCGCTGCTGCTGGTGTGGTATCTGCTGGGCCTGCCCATCGGTCCGGGCGTTTATCCGCATCTGCCCTGACCTGGCGCCATGGACGGCGTACCGCTTTCTGTGAACTGCAACGCACGTTGCCAAAATGTCACCGCTGCGCCTCTCGGCAACCCCGGACGAATTGATTATTCTGCTATTTCTTCGCTTGCTAACGGTTAATGATTTCTGACAAACCACCACCGGGCGGATCCTGCAAACACCGAGGTAACAATCATAATGACAACCACCTATTCGACAGGGGTGGCGACCGATCGCATCGCTACCGAACGCCAGACGCTGGCCGGGCGCATCGACGCTCTGCCCTCTTCCGCCGGGCTGTGGCGCTTTATTACGTTGCTGGCGCTCGGCGGCTTCTTCGAGCTGTACGATCTGTTTGAAACCGGCTACATCAGCGCCGGGCTGGTCGCCGCTGGCGTGTTCCACACCGGCACCGCGGGCGTGTTTGGTATCGCCGATCAGGCGGCGTTCGCCTCGGCGACCTTTCTCGGCCTGTTTGTCGGTGCCAGCCTGCTGACGCCCTATGCCGACCGCTTCGGCCGTCGCCTGACCTTTATGTGCGCGCTGGCGTGGTACGGTGCGTTCTCACTGCTGATGGCGTTCCAGCACAGCGCGGAAATGATTATTCTGTGCCGCTTCCTGGTCGGTATCGGTCTGGGCGTCGAGCTGGTGACCATCGATACCTATCTGTCGGAGTGGGTGCCAGCCCATCTGCGCAGCCGCGCGTTTGCCTTCTCTTTTTTCATTCAGTTCCTGTCGGTGCCGACGGTAGCGCTGATGTCATGGTGGCTGGTACCGCAAACCCTGCTCGGCCTCGAAGGCTGGCGCTGGGTCGTGATCGCCGGTGCGCTGTGCTCGCTGGTGATCTGGTTTATCCGGAAAAACCTGCCGGAGTCGGCGCGCTGGCTGGCGCAGCAGGGGCGGCATCAGGACGCGCACCGGGTGCTGAGCGAGATGGAAAAACGCTGCGGCATTGCGCCGGGGGACGATTTCTCTCAGCGTGATGCGGCGGCACAGCTGCCGAAAAAAGGGCGCTTTAGCGAAATCTGGATACCGGCTTATCGCCAGCGTACGCTGATGCTGGTGGTGATGAACTTCTTCCAGGCGATTGGTTTCTTCGGCTTCGGCAACTGGCTACCGGCGCTGCTGTCCGGCAAGGGGGCCACCGTTACCCACAGCCTGCTGTACGCCTTTTTCATCACGCTGGCCTATCCGCTCGGCTCGCTGATCTGCAGCCGCTACGCCGACCGGCTGGAAAACAAATGGCAGATCGTTTTTTCATCGCTGATGACGGTGGTGTTCGGCACACTGTTCGCGCTGACCAGCAACCCGCTGCTGATGGTGGTGTGCGGTTTCCTGATCACCTACAGCAACGCCTGGCTGACCTTCAGCTATCACGCTTATCAGACTGAGATCTTCCCGACGCACATTCGTGCGCGCGCCGTCGGCTTCTGCTATTCATTCAGCCGGCTGTCGACCGCTTTCAGCAGTATTCTGATTGGCCTGATTCTGCAGTATGCCGGCAGTCAGGGGGTGATCGTGTTTATCGTGCTGAGTATGCTGATGGTGATGCTGTCGGTCGGGATTTACGGGCCGAAGACGCGGGGGCTGGATCTGGAGAACATTTAAACCGGATGGGCGCAAGGTGGGCGGCGGCCGGTTCAGCCCGGCAATGCGCACCCTTTGGAGCGGCACGATTCATCGCGCGATAAATCGCGCCGCTACGTCCTGGTGCAAACCTTTGGGGGCGTTTCCGCCCCGCCAGATTTACACCAGTTCGGTTTTCACCCCTTCCTGGATCAGCACGTCGGCATCGACGCCGCTGTGGCTGTAAACCTGATACTTCACGCCAGCCACCGTGGTGCTGCCCTGCTGTTTCACCCAATCGCCCACGTCACCGCCGTCGCCGAGGATGTCATCCAGTTTCACTACGTCCTGCGCATCGCCTTTGATCAGCAACTGGGTTTTGCCGTCTTTCACGAACAGATCCTGACTTCCAACCTGCAGGATATCGTCAACCGTTACGCTCAGGACGTTTTTGCCGTGACCCGTCATATCGATGGTGCTGCCCTGCTTGCCCTGCGCCAGCACATCGCTCAGGGAAACGGCGAATTCATCGCCCAGGGTGATGACGGCAGGAACATCAAAGGCAGTGATACCGACATGATCGTCATGCATGCCCCATTCAACGTCACTGATGCGCACGCCGCCCGGATTGTTCACCGAATCCACTTCTGCCGGATTGACGCGCACCACGGCTGAACCGATCAGCTTACCGGCCGGGGCGTGGTACTCGACAATGTCGCTTCGCAGGGTGCCAGGATGCGCCTTCAGCTCATAGCTGTGCAGCAATTTACCTTGCGTGTCATAGAAATCGATGTAATTGCCTTTGCTGTGCACATAATCCGATTTCAGCACCACTTTCTCCGCCACGCCGTCGAAATCCAGCTTCATCTGACCGCCACGGCCAACAATGATTTCGCCATGCTTCAGCGTTTTTTGCTCGCCGCCGATATTCGGTCCTTTAATCAGCGTCATCTTCAGACTGTCGTCGATGGTATAACTGACCCCGGTTTTAAAATCGATATAGCGCGGATGACCGTTAGCGTCTTTCACCAGATCAGGTTGTCCACGAACCCGGCTGATTTCTTTAACCCCGATGTTATCGATAGCGAAATCGTTGCCGTTACCGTTATTAACCTCATTGGTTACCGCCACGCGAACCACTTCTGTTTTGCTGGCGGTGTACAGTCCGCTGAAATGATTCCAGGCAGCATCCAGCCCCATGTTGGGAATCACTTTCTCTCCATTAACGTCCAGACCGATTTTTGGTTTCAGGCTACCGCCAGGAATACGGTAGCCATCAAAATCGAACTGGTAGGTTTTACCCGCTTCGACCTGAATATAGCGATAAACCACTTCTCCTTTGAACCCGTTGGTGTTTGAACCGTTGGTCATGGAACCCAACTCATAAGAGGAATTGCCTCCGCTCCAGCGCTTAACGGCGATGTTGTCATTTTTGTGATACAGACCGCTGGCGATCCAGCCCTGCCGAGTGCCGTCGTTGAAATTCCACAATAACCCCTTGTGATCGACCTTCGGCGGATCGACATTGATCTCCAGCAGAAAGGTTGGCGCATTCACATCACGAATGGCGCTATTACTGACCTGAAATTGCGTCAGTCCTTTCCACGGTGAGCGATCGTAAGACTGATAGCTCCAGTTACCCGTTGCATCCGCTGTGACCGAGTCCATTAATACCCAGTGGCCCTCAATATGGCAGCCGAAGATGTACACCACCTTATTGGGTGCAGACGTGCCTTTCAGGGTTGGCGTCATATCATCGGTGATATCACCGCTTTTCAGCTGGCCCTGCTTTGGTCCGCTGTCATCCCACGCAGAAATAATCTCTGTCTTGCCGGAGATTATCGCCAGGTCGAAAACATCGGCGGCGGCGTCACGCACCGGGCTGTCTGAGACCTGGAACTCATATTTGCCAAAGCCGCCGCGTAACGCGCGCACTTCGCTTTGCCAGTGACCATGAGCATCCGCAACGGCGCTGCCGAGCGTCACCCATACCCCGTTCACGTGGCGGGCATAGATATAAACCACGCTGTTTGCTGCAGCATGGCCTTTCAGCGTTGGCGTCAGATCATCAGTGACATCGCCCTGATGCAGCACGCCGGTCTGCGCGCCAAAATTATCCCAGGCAGAAACGATACCGGGTTTTTCCGGCACCATGTTGAGACTGAACACCTCGGCGCTGGTGTCGCGATCGGGGGTTTTGGCAGCCTGAAACTCATAAGTGCCGTATCCCCCGCGCAGCGCGCGCACTTCCGTTATCCAGTTGCCCCAGGCATCGGCCTTAACACTGCCTAACACCACCCAGTGGCCATCAATATGCCGCGCATGGATATACACCATGCTGTTGGCTTCGGCTTTGCCCTGCAGCGTCGGTGCCATGTCATCGGTGGTGGCGCCGTTGATTAATTTGCCCTGCTCGGGCCCGACATTATCGTGTGCCGCGTCAATGGTGGGCTTCAGGCGGGTACCGTTATCTGACACATACAGGTCGAACAGCGGCGCAGCGGGATCGCGCGTCGGGCTGTTACTGGCCTGGAAGTGATACGGGCCGGCACCGCCATCCAGTCGGGCGATTTCCACCTGCCAGTGGCCAAAGGCATCCGCCTGGGTGCTGCCTTTCAGCCACCAGCTGCCGTTTTCGCGTGTGGCATACACGTAGACGATACTGTTGGCTTCCGCCGTGCCTTTGAGCGTGGGGGTAAAGTCATCGGTCAGCGCGCCGTTTTCCAGTTTGCCCTGTGCCGGGCCAAAATTATCCAGCGCATACTCAATCTTCACCGGCGCGGTGGGCACCACCGTATACGTAAACGGCTCGCTCGCATCGCTCAACTCACCACGGTTATTTTGCGCGCGGGTAGTAATGGTGTTTTCACCGTAGCCCAGCAGATCAACGTTGCTCTCCCAGCGCCACTGCCCGTCAATCACCGGTGCCACGCCGACGCGTACTCCGTTGACATAGATGATGACGTTTTCTGCGTCCAGCGGCGCGTTGCCGCTCAGGCGCGGGCTGCGATCGTCGCTTTCGCTACCGGCTTTGATCACACCGGTGTTCACCCCTTCATTATCAAACACTTCCAGCAGCTGCGGCTTGTCGATGCGCGGCGAATTGACGTAAAGCGTATAGACCGGGGAATCAAAACTTACCTGACCGAATTTATCGGTGGCGGTGACATACAGGCGCTGTTCACCATTACTCAGTTCCGGCGTGATGGTCCACTGACCATTTTTCGCCGCCTGCACGCTGCCAATCAGCACGCCGTTGCTGTACAGGCGGACAATGCTGTCCGGCTCGGCATAACCGGAAATGGCTGGCGTTTTATCATCGGTGAAGCCTTTGTTGCCAACCGGGCCCTGCACCGGTCCGAAATCATCCAGTACGCGCATAATCGCCGGCATATCGGGCGGGCTGAGATCGACTTCCAGCCGCGTCTGGAACGGAATCCCGGCGTTGCCGGCCCGGTCGAAAAAGCGGATGGTGAGATTGTGGCTCCCCTCTTCCAGCCGCAGCGGCAGCTGATACTCCCAGCTGCCATCCGCCTGAACCTGGGTGGTAAACAGCTGGCCGTTAATGGCAAATTCGATATAGCTGACGCTCTTATCCTCAATCACCCCTTTCCAGTACTGATAAGGTGAATTGACGTAGTTCTCCTGTCCCGGTTTGGTCGGGTCGTAATAGCCTAC
>NZ_JASEWO010000307.1:0-2612 GCF_030024295.1 Pantoea sp. Pa-EAmG | reverse complement strand
GTGATTTATTTACAGGCGCAGGCAATTTTTGGTCAGATGCCAATGCAGCAGGGCTGGTAAGTGGCTTTTCATGCTCGGCAATGGCGCCAAATCGTGCCATTGGTATATTATCTATAGCATCGCAACAACCCAGCCAGACCCAGCACAGACGCGTTGAGCTGGAGGTGCAACTGCACTTCCTGGCGGAACTGAGTTTGCGTGTGCTGGACCGTCTGAATGACGGCTCAATGGTGGTGTTATCGAATGATTTTAGTCAGCGCGAGCTGGAAATATTGAAATGGACAGCGGAGGGAAAAACCTCAGCCGAAATTTCCCTCATTCTGGCTATTTCTGAACACACGGTAAATTTTCACCAAAAGAATATGCAAAAGCGTTTTAATGTTTCCAATAAAACGCAGATTGCCTGTTATGCCGCAGCCATCGGCCTGATATAGCGAAAAGGCAACTACTAATTTTAGTAGTTCCTAAGCCGCAGTCAGTTGTCTACCCTGCGCCGGAAACTCCGCCAGGCTGGCGCTTAATAAATCATTGCAAACATGGGGATGTCAGGGGCGCATGATGAAAATAATTCAAACACAGCTAAAGGATATGCCGTCCTCTTTGCTGGCCGAGTTGGGCACCTATCGTTACAGCGTCTTTGCGCGTGGCGAGGGCTGGTCAATTCCGCCGCGACTCAGCACGCCGGGACAGGAGTATGATCGCTTCGATCGTTCCGATGTCACCTGGCTGATTGCCTGGACTGCGCGTCAGGGCATTTGTGGCTGCGCACGTCTGCTACCGTGGCACGAGCCGGAAGTGCCGGAGGGCATGGTGCTGCCTTTTGATCAGCAAAAAGTGTGGGAAATGTCGCGCTATTCGGCCCGCCTTGAAGTCGATGCCGAGCTGCCGCTGAACATCTTATGGCATTCGGTACAGCTGGCAGAGCTGAGCGGGATGGAGTATTTGATCAGTTCGGCCACGCCGATGCTGGAGAAGATGTTTGAGCAGCATCAGGTGGTGTACGAGCCGCTCTCGCCGGGACTGATCCAGTCAGAAGACAATCTGTTTGCCATTCGTATTCCGGTGCAGCAGCCGGCGCTGGCGGAGAAGTATCGCGGCACGCGTCGCTTCAGTCCGGAAGAAGTGCTGCCCTCGCTGGGCGTGTCGGTCAACTGGCAGTCACACAGCTAACGCCCCGCGCAGGATGCGCAGGGCACGCCGCTTACTGACGGTAGGCGGTTTTAATCTGGCGGATGGTGTTGCTGAACACCTCGGCCTGCGGTTTATCGGCCAGCGCGGACTGGACGTAACGCTCCATGTTGATGATCACCTTACCGGCATCAGCCTGGCCCATACCTTTCAGGATCAGCGTCACCATCATTTTCAGGCAGGCGACTTCATCCGCCAGCGCCTGGGTATCGCGCGATGTTACGAAATCTTCATCACTCATCATTATCTCCTTTGTGGAATGACCTTGTGCGCACACATTCTTCCCGTGCATAAAAAACAGAGTATATCATACGCTTGATGGAAGAATTTAGGCCACATCATCGACCCGCGCGCAGACGGTTAATTAATTGCACCGTTCGCTTTTTTTTGTGCGCAAAAAACTTCCAGGGAAAGATTATTTTTTGGTGCTGCCGGCGGAAAGAAGCGAAGGCGGGTTATAAATTATAACTTAATGATATTAGTCACATTTTAACAATTTTATTCCAGTATGGTATTGCATCAGCTAAAAAAAACAATCACTGCGGCCTGCTATTTGACATGGGTCATTGGTTTTGAGATTTATCTGGCGCCCCTGATGTTCTTTCCACGCGAAACCCGGTAAGATAACGCCCCTGAAATATATTTTCCCCCACTAACCTGCGGAGTACGTCCCGTTGATCAGCCTGCTTCTTGTTGATGACCATGAACTGGTACGCGCCGGTATTCGTCGCATACTGGAAGATATGAAGGGACTGGTGATTGCCGGGGAAGTGGCCTGTGGTGAGGATGCGGTAAAATGGTGCCGCACTCATCCTGTGGATGTGGTGCTGATGGACATGAACATGCCCGGCATTGGCGGACTGGAGGCGACGCGCAAAATCGTGCGCTTCAATCCGAATATCCGCATCATCATGCTGACTATCCACACCGAAAATCCCCTGCCAGCGAAAGTCATGCAGGCCGGTGCGGCAGGTTATCTCAGCAAAGGGGCGGCGCCGCAGGAAGTGGTCAGCGCCATTCGCTCGGTGCACGCCGGTCAGCGTTACATCGCCTCTGATATCGCTCAGCAGATGGCGCTGAGCCAGATTGAGCCGCAGCGCGCCGAATCACCGTTCAGTTGTTTGTCGGAAAGGGAATTGCAGATTATGCTGATGATTACCCGAGGGCAAAAGGTGACGGAGATTTCCGAGCAGCTTAACCTGAGCCCGAAAACCGTTAATAGCTATCGCTATCGCATGTTCAGCAAGTTGAACATCAGTGGTGACGTAGAGTTAACGCATCTGGCCATACGCCATGGCCTGTTTAATGCGGAGCCGTTAATCAGTAGTGAGTGACGTTTTCAATCCCAAAGCCTTTCTCAGCACCGTGACCAGTCAGCCTGGCGTCTACCGCATGTATGACGCGACAGGCACGGTGATCTATGT
>NZ_JASEWO010000306.1:0-2620 GCF_030024295.1 Pantoea sp. Pa-EAmG | reverse complement strand
CAAGACTGTTTTTTGGGCAGATTCAAGTGATTTTTTAATCGTGATGGGGGTCGCTTCGATCAGGCTGGATATATCCTGATGACTGGCACCCATAGAATAGAAACAAAGATTAGTAGCCTGCTTAGAAGTCAGCGCAGGAAATAGCTTGCACAATTGTGCATATACAATAGGATCCACGGCAGCCATAGCAGCCTCCTGGTCAGGTTGTTGTGGTTAGCTGGTTGTACAGGGGTCCAGCCTGTGCAATCAGCGACTAAATACTTACGTTTGGCTTATGTCTCTCTATTTATTCTCCTCATGGTCGTGGTAAATCTCTTTTAACTGGGTGTACGTTTTCATTGTCCCTGAATTGAGGTTCGGCCTGCTTCATCTCAGGATGTACACCACGGTTCCGAATGTTTTCTTCTGTGGCGTGCACGCTGGCCATCTGTTTCGAATCACTCACTTTAAAGATGCGATCGTCACGATTGTTAACATTGCGTATCACGCCGGAATAAAGCACACGGTTGACAGCTTTCGGATCCCCGCTAAGAACGGTATTGTCCCCACTACGCCGTGCTGTCAGCTCAGCAGCAAGGTCGTTATTGAAACGGTCTGAAATGCTGTCAGGCGCTGCATAAACCTCAACCCTGTCGCCGAAGTCATTAACCGCAGGTTTACCATCCCGCATATAACTGACCGTACCATCACGCAGGATACGCGTTTCGTGTTCGCTGGATTTAATTGCCGGTACGTTGTCTCCCGGGCCGAAGTGCACAATGGCGTTTGGCTCAGGCCATTCGTTCCGATGCTTACGGGCTGCACGCTTTTCTCGATAGGCCCAGCCGCGCATCTGGCTGAGTGCCGCCGCGTCGCCTTTAGTTGCTTCGCGCTCAACCCAGGACTTCCAGCTGAGCGGCCGGTTCGCTCCAGAATCATTCAGCACCTGACGCTCCTCGCGCAGCTGCAGGCGCAGTTCTGCCATCGCCTTCATCTTCTCAAACTCGGCAACGCGGTACATTAGCTTGCGCATCAGCGGATCCCTGACGGTGTCGCGCACGTGAGCCTTCGCAACCATGCAGTGAGACGCTATCTGACGGAATCGTTCAGCTGCACGCAGGTCCGGCTTTTCCCAGCCATTACGATACGCATCGTAACGGGCACGAAGAATGTCACGCGCAATAGCGCGTGCTTCGCGACGTTCACGCCGCGCTTCCTGGTCGCGTACGTGCAGCTGTGGCATATAAAATTTTTCAATCAGGAGTATGCCTGACTCATGATCATCAGGTTCGGAAGCCGGTGGCGCCGGCTGGAAATCACCCCAGCGTTTTACCATCGCCGCATGACTGATAGCCGGGTGCACATCAGAAGCCTTAACACACTCGCCGTCGGGATTAAGCAGATCGTAAACAGCCAGCCCTCCCTGTTGTTCCCGCAGCCCCAGTCCACGGGAGTAAAGTACGTTGTGCAGCAGCGGCCAGTTAAGGCAGTCCTGTTCAGCAAAGTCCTGAAGCATATGACGGGTTTCGCGTACGGCATAGCCGTGCAGACTTTCCCTGTCGGAGAAGATTTCACGCTTCGCTGCGCCGCGTGGTGCGGCGGGCATGTCGCGACGGGTGCGGTGAAGTTCGCCGTACTCGTTCATCTGCCAGCTGCCGTTATCCACTTTAAAACCGAGTTCACGCTCAAGGATACGGCAGCATTTCTGCAGCTCATCGGCATCGTTCCACATGTTCTGCGCGCGGAACGTCGCAGGGTGTACGCGGTTGGCAGAAACGTGGCAGTGTACGTTGTCGGTATCGCGGTGAATAGCGGCAACGTACTGATGGTCTTCCATGCCCAGTTGCTTCAGACTGTAGCGGACCGAACGGAAAACCGCGTCAGGGGATGGGTCTTCGTCGCTCTGCCATGAAAGAATGAAGTGATACACCGCATCCTTACAGTGCCGGTTCTGCGCTGCCGTCAGATTCATTTCTGACGCCGCAGTATCCAGAGAAAAGCAGTTGGTTTCACACAGCACTTCACCGGAGAGCACGCGCTGAATGCCCTCTGGTGAAATGCTGAGAATTTGTGAAGACGGTGCGGCACTCTTACGTCCGACGTAATCGACCAGCTGACCAAATCCGGGCGTGGCGACGTATTCAGTGCCGGGGGTATGGGCCGCATCGTGAGTTACAGATTCACCCGCTTTGTTTTCCTCACGCGTGCTGACGTACTCAACCAGCTTTCTGAAGCTGGTCTTTTTGTCGCGACGCTTGGGAGGGATGATTACGTTCATCAGTCTTTCATGTCCTCTGCCGGAACCGGCGTCATGTCCAGTGCGTTAATGGCAAGCTTGATGCTGGTAAGAACTTCTGAAAATTGCAGGCTCAGCTCGGTGGTCATGTTCTGCTGCATCTGGTTAAACAGGTGTTTCTGCAGCCCGCCCAGTCGAAGCAGCTCATTCATCATGCGAATGTCTGTACGCACGGTAATCTTTCTGTTGAGCGCCGTACGGCGCAGGTATTCAGATGTAGTCAGGCCGGCGGCTGAGGCCTTCTTATTGATAGCCTCAAACTCTGCTTCTGTGCAGCGGCATTTCACCAGCTTTTCCCTCTGACGCTTTTCGCTTTTCGACATAACTCAACCTTGGCACATTACC
>NZ_JASEWO010000305.1:0-2635 GCF_030024295.1 Pantoea sp. Pa-EAmG | reverse complement strand
CCCCATCACTATGCTTCGCAGGTCAGATCAGGTCACCATAAACTCCCGATAACCTGACACAATCACGTAAAGCGCAAAATAGCTAAATATGAGCGCTGAGGCTATGTAGGAATATTTAAGCAGGCGATGGCCAAGCAGTTTGCCTCCAAAACTCCCTACCAGGCACAAAACACAGGTCCAGAACATTCCCGCGATGAAAAAGCCACTCAGAAACCAGGACGTTGCCGTAACGTTGTGCTGGCCCATCCGGGATATCAGCGCACCGCCCACTGTCGCAAACCACAGAATGGCCGTGGGAGAGGACATGGCAAGCACCACGCCCCGGCCAAATTCACGCAGCAGCGGGCGATACTGATGGGTTTCGCTCACGTTAATCTCTGAGGCCTTCCTGAAGGCGGCCACCAGCATTTTGCCGGCGAACCATAAAAGCATCGCACCACCGCCAATCCACAGTATCCAGCGTACTGCTTCATACTGCAGCAGTACGGCCATTCCCGCCAGCGCCAGCAATGCATATGCCAGGTCACCCACACAGGTTCCCATTCCCAGCCAGAAACCATGAAAATACCCGCGTTGCATGGCAAGGGTAATCATGGCGATATTGGCAATTCCGATATCAAGACATAGCGAAAGGCTCAGTAAAAAACCATTTGAAAACTCGATCATAACGTAAAGCCTTTAATCTTCTGGTCGTACTCGATCATGTCGACAGTTTTACCCAGCCGGTTCAGCAACAGATCCGCCTCTTCACGCTGATGGTGAGGTGAATAGCATTGCAGGAATGCCAGGGCTGCCTGTGTATCATCCTGCAATACAGAACGTGTCATTGCTGTTGCCAGTGCCGTCAGAGCTGGCTTCACCGCGCTGAGTTCCACCATATAATGCGTCCCACTCCAGTTCAGACACTTGTGTTCAGTCAGCCACTTGAGCTGTATGTAGGCCGCTCCTGCATCAGGATAATCACATGGGCCGCGGCGCAAATATCTCAGCATTTCCAGCAGGAAAATTTTTAACTGCAACGTCTCATTCAGCTGTAGAGCCTGCCGGGAAGTCTCTGTCAGGCACATCAGCAGCCCAAAGACATCGGCCAGTGCTTCCTGCACAACCATTGATCCCCATCTGTCCTGTTTACTTAATTTGCCAAACATCATCTTTTCAAGGACAACGGAATGCCCCAGATCATGACCGCGGAACCAGGCGATCAGGTGGCGGGAACAGAGGGCGCTGTCCGGTATAGCTTCATGCTGCCAGCCAAGCAGGGAAGCCTGGGGCCGGGCAAAGCGTTCAAACAGGTTCAGATAGGTATTTGCAAACACAATGGTGCGCTTCTGGGGGGCGTATTTCACCCCTTCATCCTCAGGGAAGAAATAAGCGAAGTGCTTGGGATAGCTGTTAGCTTCGCCAGCAATCGCAAACAGGTCGACAATTTTGTAGCGGCATCCAGGTAGCGCAATCAGCCGCTGGTCGATATGATTTTGCAGCCAGCTCAGGTTGTCCGGAAAGAGCTCATCCACCACATCCGATACTTCCTGCAGCCCGCGATCAGGTAACCCAAACCAGGCGGAATAATGCTGCGTGCGAGATTTTCCAACCCACGTAGACATATAGCCTATTCCCTGCACCAGTTCCTGTTCATCCAGTCCAGCTATCTGCGGGAGAAGCTCCTTTGCTGTGCTGGCGTCAGAGAGGATTTCTGCGCGAAGCTGCAACGCTTTACAGGTATCCGGATCGTCAAATTCCTGAGCAAGCTTGAAACAAATAATGCTGAGCTTTTCTTCAACAGACTGAAGCAGCGTACTCCCGGTCCGTGTAGAAACCGGGTGAATATGACTGGCCGCCTCTGCAAGACGCGTAGCCTGATGGATAAGATCCAGCGCAGCGGGCGAAAGCGAGTCAGGTAGAGGGATATCCATCATGTGGATAAGATATGAGTCAGCAGCAGGCCAGAACGGTGTCGTAAACATGAAATTCCCTTCCATTGTTAGTAACGAGAGGTTTACTTAACCATCGCATGTGGATTCGGTATTGGAAGGAATTGCGCGAAGGGGGTCGGAAATAACGGTTCACTTCAGAATCCTAACCGACTACTTTGCTGCGCAGTAAATTAAAGAGTGTATAAAAAAGCATGATCAAGCGGGGTCAGGCGGTCTAACGAAGTGACAGAACGACAGGAGACATTACACCCGGGAGAATTGCCCTGCATCACATAAATCAACAGAGTTCGGTTAGAGGAACGTCAGCTACTGGCACAGAGCATGCGTACGCGCTGCAGGGTCCGCTATGAGCGAAAAACGGACGTTGCTAACAGTGTTCTGAGTAAATCAATGGAGAGCAGGTCAGTCAACATCTGGCATAAAAGAAGCTTAATGAAACTCCCACGCATAACTCTAGAGCTCGCAGAATCATCATCATCTCAATAGAGCTGGAATAAAAGGTGTGACCTGGCTGGCGAAACTTCAGGCAGGCTGGTCCCATTGTGTTACACTCAGGGCAGTTATGATTACACACTTCAGCAGATCAGTGCTGCTACTGAAATTAGACATAGATCGTAGACTCCCAATAGCAATAATGCTTGTCCGCCGCGACGGACTCTTACCGCCAGGCAACAGGAAGATTGATATGTTGAGAATTGAAG
>NZ_JASEWO010000304.1:0-2638 GCF_030024295.1 Pantoea sp. Pa-EAmG | reverse complement strand
GCGCTGTCGCGGCTTACAGAGCCCCAGGTATCGCAGGATGTGCCGGCAGTGTTAACCTGCTGCAGCTTGATAATGCCGCCGATAATCGCATCGTGACTGGCCCGCAGCGTGCCATTCGCCGTCACGTCATTACCAGCCGTAATATTGCCATTCGCCGTCATGCTCCCATTAGCTGTGACGTTCCCTGACGCTGCGATACTGTTGCTGGAAGTTATGTTCCCGTTCGCATTGATGGTCCCGTTCGACTGAATGCTCTGCGTCGCGGTCAGGCGCGCGGTATTCACGTCAGCAGAGGCGTTCAGCGTCTGAGTACCGATGGTTTTGGCGCTGCTGATGTCGTTGCTGCCCATGTTCAGCGTGGTGCCCATGGTATTGAGCTCGGGATGCCCTGCCACGCTGTGACGGTACAGATAGTCGTTAACCAGCGCGCCGTTGGAGTAGAAGCCGGCAATCACTACGCTGCCGTCGCCCGGGTTATAACCGCCAAACGCGGACAGGTTTTCCTGCCAGCTCCCCATCGCCCCTTTGGCCACGCCGTTCTCAATGTAGCCGCCTTCTGCGCCAATATGATTTGCCAGCTTGCGGGCGTCGCTCAGAGACAGCGCTGAGCCACCGGTGAGGAACGTCATGGTATGGAATTTATTCGTCGCCGGCTGAAAAATCAGCGTGCGATAGGTTGCCGTGTAGGCATTGGTAGGGGCGTATCCGTCAGGCAGATAACCCGCCGTGATGAGCATCGGCACCGTCAGCGTATAGCCCGCTGAGGCGCTGCTGCCGGCGGCGATGGTGGCCTGCTGATCGGCAATGTATCGATTCACCGCCTTCTGTACCGTCATGGCCTGTCCTGCCGCCACGTTCATCCGGTACTCTTCCGCTGCCCACAGGGCAAGCGGTATCAGCAGCGTCACCACAATGGCGGCCACTACCCCGTATGCCACCGTCGCATCCGTAATCTGCGCAATGCCCCGCTTCATCTTGTTCACGGTTTAGTCCTTAAAGTCATAGGAAATGGAATCAAACTGATCGTCAAAGTTGAACTGGCCGGCGGCAATCTTGGACCGGATGGTGGCGGCGGAACTTGCATGCCGCAGGTTAAAGCCGCTGATGTCCACCTGACGCCTGTTGCTGGCAGGGTTCAGGCGCATCTTCTGGTGCGCCAGAACGTACAGGGTACTGGCCACGTTCGCCCGCGCATTCGGGCTGACTTCTTCACAGAACATCACGTAACGCTCCAGCGCTTCCTTCAGCGTCGCACCGTGGATGGTCGACACCACAAACATGCTGAGTGAGGCTTTAAGCACTTCGTGCGCCGTGGCGCCGTCGCGGATTTCGCCGAGCAGAAACGCTGACGCGCCCATGCGGTAGGCCTTGCGCGTCGCGCTGGCATAGCCTTCGTTTTCACCCACCTCCAGCTGGATACAGCGCCCGTCACCGTGACGCCCCTGCAGCAGGGTTTCGGCGGGATCCTCAATGGAGACGCCAAGGTGCCCGGTCACTGCTATCCGGTGGCTCAGGGTGGCTGCCGCGGTCGTGGTTTTACCCGCGCCCATTTCACCGGCAATCAGCACCAGCCCCGTCGCGCCCGGATGTTCCACGGATTTGCGCAGCGGCGTACTGAGCGGAATATCCATAAAGTCGAACAGGCTGGCCGGGGTCTGTCGCAGGACCATACTGGTCCGTCCCATCAGATCGCGTGAAAGCGTGACACGATAAAGGCGTCCGTCATAAAAGCAGGAGAACTCATTGCGCCCCGTTTCCTGATGTCGTTGCTCACAGAGCGTGCGCAGCGCCTGCGCATCGGCGATCAGCGCATCCGGTACGGGTATCAGTAAGCGGGAGGCGCCAACCAGTCCTTTAATTTCGGCGTAGTCTTCACCGAGGTAGAGATCGATAAAATCGCTCTCACTGAGCACTGTGGCGGTCATAGTCGTTCCGGATAAGAGCCGCCGCAGAGCGGCGGCAGGTCGTTAAGACTTGGTGGTAAAGGTCAGCGTGTTATCACCGTCCACGCAGGCAGCCGCGGCATTGGCCGCGGTGACTTCGGCGGTGAACGTCGTGTTATTGATTTTGGTGGAGGAGAGGTCAGCGGTGCCGATGCTGCGCGCAACCTTCACGCAGTCACGCTGCGGCAGGCCCGCGTCGGTCACGATGAAGCCCACCCCGTTGCCTTTAACGGTCAGCTGGCCACCCGATTTGTTGTAAATCAGGTTGTTGGTGATGGTGTAGCTTTTTGAAATGCTCCCGCCTTTCACCAGCGCCGGCACGTAATCATCGGTGCCGTAACCGCTGGATGATCGGAGGTTGCGCGTTTCGTTCATGACGGTGGTCACGAGCGTGACCTCGCTCGTGCTGTTTACGTAGAAATAGGCCAGCGCCCCGGCGGCCACCACCAGGCCGATAACCACAATCATGATGCCAAGCGAACTGATGGAGTCAGTAATGTTCGCAATACCCTTTTTTAACGTCTTCATTTCATCACCTTTAAGGAGACATACGGATGGACGCCGCGCGGCAAAGGCCGCACGACAGTTTCGGAAAGTTAACGGGACAGAGAAGCGGACCGGCGGTCCGCTCAGTTGAAGAAAAAGGCTTTCTGGATGAGGCCGAACATGATGAGCATCAGCGCGGCCACCATCAC
>NZ_JASEWO010000008.1:0-52380 GCF_030024295.1 Pantoea sp. Pa-EAmG | reverse complement strand
GCAAGTATCAGATACATGGTGGAGGGATGACTCTCAAAAACTGTTTTTTTCATTTCCTGCTCTTAATCACGTAGCGTGGTCTTTGTTTGGACTCAATGTAGATTCGGCCAATATATTCGCCCAGAACACCGATGCCGATAAGTTGCACTCCACCCAAAAACAGAATGGAAACCAGCAACGAAGGGTAACCCGCCACCGGATTGCCCCAGAGCAGTTTATCGATGATCATCCAGAATCCATAAAGAAAGGAGAGTAACGCGACGCTACCGCCGATGTAACTCCAGATGCGCAAGGGGAAGGTTGAAAAACTGGTTAATCCTTCTAATGCCAGATTCCATAATTTCCAGCCATTAAATTTCGACATCCCTGTGACGCGTTCAGCCCGATCATATTCCACAATCGCTGTTTTACCGCCAACCCAGGATAAAATGCCCGTCATGAACAGATTTCTTTCCGGCAGGCTTTTTATCTGTTCTACCGTCTCGCGCGATAGCAGACGAAAATCGCCAACGTTTTCCTCTATTTTCGGCGAGCTGATTTGGTTGTGGAAGTGATAAAACCACTCGGCTGTTTTACGTTTGACATGCCCATCGGCGCTGCGATCTTTCCGTTTAGCCAGAACCACATCGGCACCCGCTTGCCAGCGTTCAACCAGTTGATGGATAACGGCGATGGGATCCTGCAGATCAACATCAATCGGGATAACCGCGTCACCGGTGGCATGCTCCAGTCCGGCAAACAACGCGGGTTCTTTGCCGAAATTGCGGGTGAATGACAGCGCAATGACCAGCGGATCCGAGATGGCCAGGGCATTGATGATGTTTTCGCTGCCATCGCTACTGCCGTCATTGATAAAAACAATTTCCACCTGATAGCCGGCTAATTCATGACGAACCGCCTGATAAAAGAGCGGAATGGTCTCCTCTTCATTGAAGACGGGCACGACGAGAGACAATTTCATTTTACTTCCCTGAAAACGATGTAATTAGAGTAGATGAAGCCGCAACCCAGGCTAATAAAGGAAAAGAGTATCAGGGTAATCATCGGGGAAAGCGTGCAGGCGTCGGCCATCCAGCCAACCAGCGCCGCCATGCCTCCCATAAAGCTGACATAAAGCAGGTAACGCAAGGGCGTGGCTGCAGAAGAGAAGGTCCAGCGGGCATTAGCAAAAAAAGAAAACGTCACCGCAACGCAGAATGCACCAAAGTTTGCCATAGCCTGGCCGGACTCGAACAGCTTGAGAATAAGCGCAAACACCGTCCAGTGAATCGCGGTGTTGATAACGCCAATTCCTGCATAACGGGAAATAAGTTTCAGCATGACGAGAGAGATGAGTAAATTTGCCCTGATCATATACATCGGAAATTATCCTGCAAGCCCGATGCTGAAAATGCGTTTAATCGGGCCGAAACAAGGATAGCGACAGGCAACAAAAGCATTGCCCCGCCCGATGATCAATTTCGGGCTAAGGCAGGGGGGAATATCCTGAGCATGGGGCAATCAGACCAGCTTTTTCACCAGCTCCTCGCTGTGACGAATATGGCTGGAGGCGCGTTCCGGATCGTTCTGCACCAGCGCCATAAACAGCAGATCGGTCAGCGCCAGCTGGGCGCTGGTGGAGGAGATGGCCGCGCTGCGCGTGCTCTGCTCCTCGGCGACGGTGTACAGGCAGACCGTGGCGCACTGCTGCAGCGAATTCGGGGTAAAGCCGGTAAACGCCAGCACATCGGCGCCAATGGCTGCGGCTTCCTGCGCCGCGAGGTTGATCTCGCGACGTTCGCCGGTGTAGGAGATTGCCAGCAGCACATCGCCGGGTGCCATCGCCTGAACGCTGGCCAGCAGCGCGTGCATGTCCTGCTCGGCGACGGCGTTGATGCCAATCTTCATCAGCTTCCACGAAAAATCTTTCGCCACCAGCCCGGAAGCGCCAATGCCGACCAGCAGAATGCGGTTGGCGTTTTTCAGCAGCTGCAGCGTTTCCGTGAGTTTCTCTTCGCTGTTGATATCCAGCGTGGCGCGAATCGCCGAAATTTTTTCCGTCAGCAGCTTTTCGCCGACCACTTTCAGCGGATCGTCACTCAGAATGTGGTTGTGCACGGTGATGGCATCGCGGTCGGCCAGCGACTCACTCAGCGCCAGCTTCAGCGCCGGAAAGCCTTTGTAACCCAGTTTCTGGGCGAACTTCACCACGCTCGACTGGCTGACGCCTGACTCTTCCGCCAGTTTTTGTGAACTCAGATGCCGTGCCCGATCAGGCTGCGACAGCAAAAAATCCGCCAGCCGACGCTCGTTCAGCGCCAGGCGTGGGTAGAGCTGGCGAATTCGCAGCAATGAACTCATGTCCGATCCTTAATCCATAGTCCCGCACACAGCTTAGCCGCTCGCGGAAGGAAATGTCTGGCCAGGAATGTCAGATGACATCGCGCCGACGCAGAGAATAAACTATTCAAATGGCATTGTAGCCACTGGAATTAAAAATGACAGCTTTCGCCCCGGCGCGCGATGCTGGCTACACTGTAGAGCAGGTATCGCCGCGTTTAGAAAAAGGAGTCGGGTTTGACAAAGGGTTCGCATCGCCGCGTGGTATTTTTTGACCTGGACGGCACGCTGCATCAGCAGGACATGTTTGGCACATTTATGCGTTATCTGCTGCGCCGCCAGCCGCTCAATCTGGTGCTGGTGGTGCCGCTGCTGCCGGTCATCGGCATAGGTATGCTGATAAAGGGCCGCGCCGCGCGCTGGCCGATGAGCCTGCTGCTGTGGGCTATCACCTTTGGCCATCGTGAGGCCACGCTGCGCCAGCGTGAGGCCGAATTTGCCCGCTGGTTTCGCGAGCGCGTTACCGCGTTTCCGGTGGTGCAGCAGCGGCTGACTGACTACCTCAGCAGTGAAGACGCCGATGTCTGGCTGATTACCGGCTCGCCGCAGTCACTGGTGGAGCAGGTCTATTTTGATTCCGCGTTTCTGCCGCGCGTGAAGCTGATCGCCAGCCAGATGAAACCGGGCCGTGGCGGCCGGGTATTAGCCATGCGCTGTCTTGGCCATGAAAAAGTGGCGCAGCTCGAGGAAAAAATCGGTACGCCGCTGCAGCTATACAGCGGCTACAGCGACAGCAAGCAGGATAACCCGCTGCTGTTTTTCTGCCAGCACCGCTGGCGCGTGACGCCGCGCGGTGAACTGCAACAGCTGGAGTGAATCGCAGCTGGATTCCGTCTATAATGCGCCGCCTTGTTAATCCGCAGGAGTTGCCCGTTGAACCCACAAACTGATGAATACTGGATGCGCCACGCGCTTGAACTGGCGCGGCGTGCGTGGGAGCAGGGCGAAGTGCCGGTCGGTGCGGTGCTGGTGCAGGGCGACAGAGTGATTGGCGAGGGCTGGAACCGGCCGATTAGCCAGTGCGATCCCACCGCGCATGCCGAGATTATGGCGCTGCGTCAGGGCGGAAAAGTGATTGATAACTACCGGCTGCTCGACACCACCTTATACGTGACGCTGGAGCCGTGCGTGATGTGCGCCGGTGCCATGGTGCACAGCCGGATTACCCGTCTGGTCTATGGCGCGAAGGATGAGAAAACCGGTGCCGCCGGTTCGCTGCTGGATGTGATCGGCCATCCGGGCATGAATCATCAGATAGAGATTGCGCATGGCGTGCTGGCAGAGGAGTGCGCCACGCTGCTGAGCGACTTCTTCCGTATGCGCCGGGAACAGAAGCGCGCACAGCGGCAGGCGCTGCGCGCCGATTAGTTCATCGCAATCTTCGGTTCGACAGCCGGATAACCGGCACCGAGTTCCGCTTCCAGCGCCGACTGCTGCGCCAGCCGTTTCTCCTGCTCCTGCAGATAGCCTACCAGGCTGATCTGATACTTACGGATGTTCTCAACGTAGTTATAAGCTTCGTGGCCGCGCGCATAGCCATAAGTGGTCTGCGCGTAATAGCGCTTCTGGCTCAGCATCGGCAGGCGCAGCTTAACGTCGGCCCAGCTGTCCGGATTGCCACCCTGTTTGAGGGTCAGCCGGCGTGCATCCAGCATATGCGCGTAACCCATGTTGTAGGCCGCCAGCGCAAACCAGATGCGTTCATCTTCCGGAATGGTCTCCGGCACTTTTTCCATCATGCGCCGCAGGTATTCGCTGCCACCGCGAATGCTCTGTTCCGGATCGAGACGATCGTTCACGTCGAGGCTGTCAGCGGTATTGCGCGTCAGCATCATCATGCCGCGCACGCCGGTGGGCGAGGTCGCCTGCGGATTCCAGTGCGACTCCTGGTAGGAAATCGCCGCCAGCAGGCGCCAGTCGATACTGGACGCGTACTTCTCAAACAGCGGCTTGATATCCGGCAGCGTGTTATCAATCGCCCGCAGGAAGGTGCGGGTATCGACATAATCAAAGGTGCCGACGTGGCCGAGATACTTCTCTTCCAGCCGCGCCATGGTGCCTTCTTCCCCCATCTGACTGTAGAAGTCGAGCATGGCGGCGTTCAGGCTATCGTCATCGTTACGCGGCAGATACCAGGTTACCGGCTCTTCATCGGTAATATCAAACGCCACCGCCAGCTGTGGATGGATGCGCTGCAGCAGGCCGATGGTCACCGAATCCCCCACGGTATAGTCAAGCTTGCCGTCGGCAACCGCTTCCAGCAGCGCTTTCTGGCCCATATCGGTGGAAATGGCCCAGTCGAGATCGGGGTAGCTGTCCGCTTTGGCGGAACGTAACGTTGACAGATAGGCTGAACCGGACTGCACAATCAGCCGGCCTTTCAGATCACCAAGGTTTTTGGGCCGCGGCTTGTCGATGCGATACACCAGCTGCTGCGACACCGAATAGTAGCTCGGGCCACTCTGATAACGGCTGAGGCGCTCGCTGTTGTAGATCAGCCCGGCGGCCAGCAGGTCGGCTTTGCCGTCGTCGAGATCGTCAAACAGGTCGCCGAGGTTGGGCCGCACCGTGACTTCCAGCTTCACGCCAAGATAATCGGCGAAGCGCTTCGCCAGCTCGTAGTCCATACCGGCTGGTGCATTATTGATGGTGTAGTAAGTCAGCGGTGAGTTGACGGTACTGATGCGCAACACTCCCCGCGATTTGATCTGTGATAACGCGTCTTTTCCGCCCCCGTACCAGGGGATGGACGGCCACAGCGCCAGCGCAAGCAGCACGGTGATCAGACCGATAAACAGATAATTTAATTTCAGGCGTTTCAAATAGTTGTCTCGTAATGGCTCACAGGCCTCTGTCTTTTAAAGGCAGTATTTATGTTGTTTTGCACTCCCAGAGCGAGGGGCATTTTGCGCAACAAAGCGCAACAGGGCAACTTATATAGCAAGAATTGCGCAAAATTCAGCCAAATGCTGAGTGCCAGATTTTATGCGCAAACGGTTTCGTAACCCGCGAGGTTTCTCTATAATACCGCCCGTTTTCCCCTGTTGCGCCCAATGAAGCGTCGCCCGGCGCTTCAAAGACGAGAGATCTTTGATGATGGAAATTCTGCGTGGTTCGCCCGCTCTGTCGGCATTTCGTGTAAACAAACTGCTGACCCGCTTTCAGGACGCTCATCTGCCGGTGAGTGATATTTACGCCGAGTACGTCCATTTCGCCGATGTCAGCGCACCGCTCAGCGCGGAACAGCAAGCCCGCCTGCAGCGTCTGCTGAAATACGGTCCTTCTCTCGCCGAACATGCGCCACAAGGGCGTCTGTTGCTGGTGACGCCGCGTCCCGGCACCATTTCTCCCTGGTCATCGAAAGCCACCGATATCGCCCACAACTGCGACCTGCCACAGGTATTGCGCCTGGAGCGCGGTCTGGCCTTCTATGTACAGGCACCGCAGCTGACTGACGCGCAGTGGCAGCAGCTGGCCAGCCTGCTGCACGACCGCATGATGGAAACCGTGTTCACGGAGCTCAGCGCGGCAGAACAGCTGTTCGCGCATCATGAGCCGCAGCCGCTGAAAAGCGTAGACGTGCTGGGCGGAGGGCGCGAGGCGCTGGAGCAGGCTAACCGCACGCTCGGCCTGGCGCTGGCCGATGACGAAATTGATTACCTGCTCGATGCCTTCACCAGACTGGGCCGCAATCCGAACGACATCGAGCTCTATATGTTCGCCCAGGCGAACTCCGAGCACTGTCGTCACAAGATTTTTAACGCCGACTGGATTATCGACGGCGAAAAACAGCCAAAGTCGCTGTTTAAAATGATTAAAAACACCTTTGAGCAGCATCCGGAACACGTCCTGTCGGCGTATAAAGACAATGCCGCGGTGATGGAAGGCTCCGAGGTCGGGCGTTTCTACGCGGATGCGCAGCAGGGCGAATATGAGTTCCATCAGGAAGCCGCGCATATCCTGATGAAGGTGGAAACCCACAACCATCCGACGGCCATTTCGCCATGGCCGGGCGCCGCCACCGGTTCCGGCGGGGAAATTCGTGACGAAGGCGCCACCGGACGCGGCGCGAAGCCGAAAGCGGGTCTGGTCGGCTTCTCGGTTTCCAACCTGCGTATTCCCGGCTTTGAACAGCCGTGGGAAGAGGATTTCGGCAAGCCGGATCGCATTGTTACCGCGCTGGATATCATGACCGAAGGCCCGTTAGGCGGCGCCGCGTTTAACAACGAATTTGGTCGCCCGGCGCTGAACGGCTATTTCCGTACTTATGAAGAGCAGGTCAACAGCCATAACGGCGTTGAGCTGCGCGGCTATCACAAGCCGATCATGCTGGCCGGCGGCATTGGTAACATCCGCGCCGATCACGTGCAGAAGGGTGAAATCGTGGTTGGCGCCAAGCTGATTGTGCTGGGTGGTCCGGCGATGAATATCGGCCTTGGCGGCGGTGCGGCGTCCTCGATGGCGTCCGGCCAGTCGGATGCCGATCTCGACTTCGCCTCGGTGCAGCGTGATAACCCGGAGATGGAGCGTCGCTGTCAGGAAGTGATTGACCGCTGCTGGCAGCTGGGCGAAGCCAACCCGATTCTGTTTATCCACGACGTTGGTGCCGGTGGCCTGTCTAACGCCATGCCGGAGCTGGTGAGCGACGGTGGCCGCGGCGGCAACTTCAACCTGCGCGACATCCTCAGCGATGAACCAGGCATGAGCCCGCTGGAAGTGTGGTGTAACGAGTCGCAGGAGCGTTATGTGCTGGCGGTTGCGCCGGACAAACTGGCGCTGTTCGATGAACTGTGCCAGCGCGAACGTGCGCCGTACGCGGTGATTGGTGAAGCGACCGAGGAGCAGCACCTGAACCTTGCCGACAGCCATTTCGATAACAAACCGATCGACATGCCGCTCGACGTGCTGCTGGGTAAAACGCCAAAAATGACGCGCGACGTGGCCAGCCAGCAGGCGAAAGGTGATGCGCTGGTGCGGGACGGCATTACCATTGCCGATGCGGTAAACCGCGTGCTGCACCTGCCAACCGTGGCGGAAAAAACCTTCCTGGTGACCATCGGTGACCGCAGCGTAACCGGCATGGTGGCGCGCGATCAAATGGTCGGGCCGTGGCAGATCCCGGTGGCGAACTGCGCCGTGACCACCGCCAGCCTTGACAGCTACCACGGTGAAGCGTTTGCCATGGGCGAACGTGCCCCGGTAGCGCTGCTGGATTTCGCCGCGTCCGGCCGCCTAGCGGTGGGCGAAGCGCTGACCAACCTGGCCGCGACCGCGATCGGTTCGCTGAAGCGCGTGAAGCTGTCGGCAAACTGGATGGCTGCAGCCGGTCACCCGGGCGAAGACGCAGGTCTGTACGCCGCGGTAAAAGCGGTGGGCGAAGAGCTGTGCCCGGCGCTGGGGATCACCATTCCGGTGGGTAAAGACTCCATGTCGATGAAAACCCGCTGGCAGCAGGGCACTGAACAGCGCGTAATGACCTCGCCGCTGTCGCTGGTCATTACGGCTTTTGCACGCGTTGAAGATGTGCGTCGCACCGTGACGCCACAGCTGCAGCCGGAAGGCGACAACCTGCTGCTGCTGGTGGATCTCGGCAACGGCGCCAACACCCTCGGCGCTACGGCGCTGTCGCAGGTGTATCGCCAGCTGGGCGACAAACCGGCCGACGTGCGCGATGCCGCGCAGCTGGCTGGCTTCTTCAATGCAATTCAGACGCTGGTCAGCGAGCAGAAACTGCTGGCTTACCACGACCGCTCGGATGGCGGTCTGCTGGTCACGCTGGCTGAAATGGCCTTCACCGGCCACTGCGGTGTTGAGGCGGATATCGCCGCGCTGGGCAGCGATGCGCTGGCAGCTCTGTTTACAGAAGAGCTGGGCGCCGTACTGCAGATTAACGCTGCCGACCGCGCGGCCGTGGAAAAAGTGTTTGCCGATCACGGTCTGAGCAGCAATGTTCACGTCATCGGTAAAGCGCTGCCGGGCGACCGTTTTGTTATCCGCTCCGGCGACAGCGCGGTGTACAGCGAAAGCCGTACCACCCTGCGTACCTGGTGGGCTGAAACCACCTGGCAGATGCAGCGCCTGCGCGATAACCCGGCCTGTGCCGATCAGGAACATGAAGCGAAGAAAGACGATAACGATCCTGGCCTGAACGTGCAGCTGACCTTCCGTCCGGAGGAGGATGTGGCGGCACCGATGATCGCCACCGGCGCGCGTCCGCGCGTTGCCGTGCTGCGCGAGCAGGGCGTGAACTCGCACGTTGAGATGGCCGCTGCCTTCCACCGCGCAGGCTTCACCGCGGTTGACGTGCACATGAGCGATCTGCTGGCGGGCCGTCGTGGTCTTGAGGAATTCCACGCGCTGGTCGCCTGTGGCGGCTTCTCCTACGGCGACGTGCTGGGTGCGGGCGAAGGCTGGGCGAAATCGATTCTGTTCAACAGCCGCGTGCGTGACGAGTTTGAAAACTTCTTCCATCGTCCGCAGACGCTGGCGCTGGGCGTGTGTAACGGCTGCCAGATGATGTCGAATCTGCGTGAACTGATTCCGGGCAGCGAGCTGTGGCCACGCTTTGTGCGTAACCAGTCCGAGCGCTTTGAAGCTCGCTTCAGCCTGGTGGAAGTGGCCGCCAGCCCGTCACTGCTGCTGGACGGCATGGTCGGTTCTCGCATGCCGATTGCCGTCTCGCACGGTGAAGGTTTTGTTGAAGTACGTGACGGTGCGCATCTGGCTGAGCTGGAAGCGAAAGGGCTAGTGGCGCTGCGCTTCGTCGATAACTTCGGTAAAGTCACCGAGACCTATCCGGCGAACCCGAACGGCTCACCGAACGGCATCACCGCCGTGACCAACGAAAGCGGTCGCGTCACTATCATGATGCCGCATCCGGAGCGCGTGTTCCGCACCGTCAGCAATTCGTGGCACCCGGCGGAGTGGGGCGAAGACAGCCCGTGGATGCGGATTTTCCGCAACGCGCGCAAGCAGCTGGGTTAAACCTGAATCCTGTCTCTTACCGGTGCCCATTCACGGGCACCGTGCAAAGGCCGCTCAACGCGGCCTTTTTTATTTTTTGTCGCGTGGGCACTGCTCTCGATCCGCTGTGATTCGCTGACATCTGTGGCATGTCGGAAAATGACGACAATCCCATAACTGAACTGTCGCTAAAAGGTGACATTTAAATCGTTGTTTTTTATGGGCGCGAAGTTAGCGCGTTAAAGCCGTTGCTAATCGGCGACACTTTTTCCAGACCAGTCGGTCCGAAAGCGTCGTTAATTCCCTCTCTGAGCTGGCAGTATGCTGATTAACAAGGCTATTTATTTTCTGGCACGATAGTTGCTATACTCATTACGTTGCTCATTCTCCTGTCTATGATTGCCCCGCACTGCGGTTGAGCTCATAAAATACCGAATGACGCACCAAACGGAGCCTGCCGTCCACCCAACCGATAATCGCTTGCTTTGCAACGTTATCAAGCACCGGACGCAACGTTGAGTTAGGCTCCACCTATTTTGCAGGCGATGCTGCGGCGTCGCTCTCACGGCAGGCCAAAAGGCCTGCCGTTTTCGTTTTCAGCCTTTCTAACCTTGCCGGACTTCGCTAGCATGCCTGCAACTCACCTCAAAGGAAGCGCGGTTGTGAAGAGATGGCGTCTGTTTCCCCGATCCCTGCGGCAACTGGTTTTAATGGCCTTTCTGCTGGTGCTGCTGCCGCTGCTGGTGCTGGCATGGCAGGCGTGGGAAAGCCTTTCAGCATTGAGTAATCAGGCGGCGGACACCAACCGCAACACCTTCACCGACGTGCGTCGCAGCGAGGCGATGGCGCGCACGGCGCTGGAGCTGGAGCGTAGCTATCGCCAGTATTGTGTGCTGGGCGATGCCAGTCTGGCACGCCTGTATCAAACGCAGTGGAGCCGCTACGGCCAGATGCTCAGCAGCCATGCCGCCAGCCTGCCCGATTTGCCCACGTTCAAAATATTGCAGAGCGCGCTGCCGCAGCTGGAAAAGCTGCAGTGTGATAACGGCAATCTGCTGGCACCGGCGGCGAGCGCGCTGGAGGCATTCTCCGCCGCCAACACCCGCATGGTACAGGCCACGCGTGAAGTGGTGTTTTCACGCGGCCTGCAGCTGCAGCGCGAAATTGCCGATCGCGGCCAGTTTTTTGGCTGGCAGGCGCTGATACTGTTTTTAATCAGTCTGGTGCTGGTACTGCTGTTCACCGGCATGATTATCGGCCCGGTTAAGCGCGTCGAACGCATGATTAACCGGCTGGGTGAGGGCAAAACGCTGGGCAATAGCGTCAGTTTTCGCGGGCCACGCGAAATTCGCTCGCTGGGACAGCGCATTGTCTGGCTCAGCGAACGTCTTAGCTGGCTGGAGGCACAGCGGCATGAGTTTCTGCGCCACCTGTCGCACGAACTCAAAACACCGCTGGCCAGCCTGCGCGAAGGCACCGAACTGCTGGCCGACCAGGTTGCCGGCCCGCTCAATGCGGAGCAGCAGGAAGTTGTCGCCATTCTCGACACCAGCAACCGTCATCTGCAGCGACTGATTGAACAGCTGCTCGACTACAATCGCCGGCTGGCGGACAGCCCAATGCGGCTGGAACCGGTGGCTATCGACGCTATCATTGATAGCGTCGTCAGGGTGCACTCACTGCCCGCCAGCGCGCGCCAGATGCACACGCATATCGATCTGCAGGCCCGCTATTGTCTGGCGGAACCGACGCTGTTGCAGCGGGTGATTGATAACCTCTACTCGAACGCCGTGAACTACGGTAGCGAATCCGGTAACATCTGGCTGCAGAGCCAGCAGAAGGGCAACCAGGTGTGGATTGAGGTGGCCAACACCGGCACGCCGATTCCGGCTGAAGAGCAGGCGATGATCTTTGAGCCCTTTTATCAGGGGAGCCAGCAGCGCAAAGGGCCGGTGAAAGGCAGCGGGCTGGGATTAAGCATCGCCAAAGATTGCCTGCGCAGGATGCAGGGTGATTTGCAGTTGGTCACGCGCACGGACGCGGACGTCTGTTTTCGTATCATTTTGACTACCAGCGCCGGGAATGTCTGATTAATGAAACTCACATCCAGCCGATTTCTCGTCGGCGCACTGATCGCCATCGGCCTGAGCGCCTGTCAGGCGCCACCCCAGAGCAGTATGCCGCGCGGTGCGGTGAACCTGCCGGAGCCGGACGTGCGCCTGGCGGATTATCTGGCCACCGATTGCCAGAATGTCTGGCAGATTGAAGCACCGGCGGCCATGAGCAATCCACTTTACTGGCAGCGCGCTATCGACTGCGGTGAGCGGCTGTCGGCGGCCGAAGCGCGGGCGGAAGCGCGGCGCTGGCCGGTACAGAACTGGGCGCGCGCCTTTAAGCAGGGCATCCTGCTGGCGAACGGCAACGTGACGCCGGTGGAGCGCCGTCAGTACGTTGATACGCTCGACAGCTACAGCGCGGATTATCCGGCGGCGGTGCGTCCGCTGCTGCAGCTGTGGCGCAGTAACCAGGCCGCGCAGCTGGAGCTGAGCGAGGCGCGCGGCCGCTACGCCGCGCTGCAGCAAAGCAATGACGCCGAACTGGATCGCCTGCGTCAGCAGCAAACGCAACTGCGGCAAACGCTGGACGATACCCAGCGTAAATTGCAGCGACTGACTGACATCGAGCGTCAGCTGTCATCGCGCAAAGCGCCGGACAGCGGCGACAGCACACACGGTGCCAGCGATGCCCAAAGCGAGGAGCAGTAATCATGAAACAGGCCGCACGCTTACTGCTGGTGGATGACGATCCGGGCTTACTCAAGCTGCTCGGTATGCGTCTCAGCAGTGAAGGCTATCAGGTAGCGACCGCGGCCAGCGGGCCGGAAGCCCTGCGTCATTTGCAGAAAGAGAAAGTCGATTTGGTGATCAGCGATCTGCGCATGGATGAAATGGATGGCCTGGCGCTGTTTGCTGAAATCCAGAAGCGCCATACCGGACTGCCGGTCATCATTCTGACCGCGCACGGCTCGATTCCGGACGCGGTAGCCGCCACGCAGCAGGGCGTGTTCAGCTTTCTGACCAAACCGGTCGATCGCGATGCGCTATACAAAGCGATTGACGAAGCACTGGCGCAGCGCGCGCCGGTCAGCGATGACGGCTGGCGCGAAGCGATCGTCACGCGTAATCCGCTGATGCTGCGGCTGCTGGAGCAGGCGCACATGGTGGCGCAATCTGACGTCAGTATATTAATTAACGGCCAGAGCGGCACCGGTAAAGAGGTGCTGGCGCAGGCGATTCATGCTGCCAGTCCGCGCGCCGGTAAACCTTTCATTGCCATCAACTGCGGCGCGCTGCCGGAACAGCTGCTGGAGTCTGAGCTGTTTGGCCACGCCAAAGGCGCCTTCACCGGTGCCGTAAGTGCGCGCGAAGGGCTGTTTCAGGCGGCGGAAGGCGGCACGCTGTTTCTCGATGAGATTGGCGACATGCCGCAGGCGCTGCAGGTGAAGCTTCTCCGCGTGCTGCAGGAGCGCAAAGTGCGCCCACTGGGCAGCAACCGCGATCTCGACATCAACGTGCGCATCATCTCTGCCACGCACCGCGATCTGCCGAAGGCGATGGAGAAGAAAAGCTTCCGCGAAGATCTCTACTATCGTCTCAACGTGGTGAATCTCAGGATCCCGGCACTGCACGAACGCGCCGAAGACATCCCGTTGCTGGCCAACCATCTGCTGCGCCAGTCGGCCGATCGCCACAAACCGTTTGTGCGCAGCTTCTCGGTCGATGCGATGAAACGGCTGGTGAGTGCCAGCTGGCCGGGAAATGTGCGCCAGCTGGTTAACGTGATTGAGCAGTGCGTGGCGCTTACTACGTCGCCGGTGATTGGTGACGCGCTGGTAGAGCAGGCGCTGGCTGGCGAGAACACGGCGCTACCGACCTTTGTCGAAGCACGCAACCAGTTTGAGCTTAACTATCTGCGCAAACTGCTGCAGATGACCAAGGGTAATGTTACGCATGCGGCGCGTCTGGCTGGACGCAACCGTACCGAGTTTTATAAGCTGCTGTCGCGCCACGAACTGGACGCCAGCGAATTTAAAGAGTAGCTTGCTGCGGCAGCGTCAGGAACACTTATACTCATAGTTACCCGTCCATCATGGAGGGAGCGAAAAAAGGATCTGTCATGAAAAAGATCGATGCAATTATCAAACCATTCAAACTCGATGATGTGCGTGAAGCCTTAGCGGAAGTGGGCATCACCGGGATGACGGTCAGCGAAGTGAAAGGCTTCGGACGTCAGAAAGGCCACACCGAGCTGTATCGCGGTGCCGAATACATGGTCGATTTTCTGCCAAAAGTGAAAATCGAGATGGTGGTGGGCGATGATATCGTCGATACCTGCGTAGAAACCATCATGAAAACCGCGCAGACCGGTAAAATCGGCGACGGCAAAATTTTTGTCTTTGACGTGGCGCGCGTCGTGCGTATTCGTACCGGCGAGGAAGACGAAGAGGCCATCTGAGCCCTTCGCTCCTCACCAGACACAAAGCCTGCCGCGTGCAGGCTTTTTCATTTACAGCACCTTGTGCGGACCGAACACCTCGTAGTGAATGCGGTCGGCGCTGATGCCGGCGTCGGTCAGCTGGCGCGCGACAAACTGCATGAATGCCAGCGGGCCGCAAATCCAGAACTCACCCTCGGACTGGGTCAGGGCGGTTGAGACGGTGGCTAAATCCATCAGACCCTGCGCGTCGTAACGTCCCGCGTCGTCAGCTTGCGGCTGGCGATACCAGACGTGGTGGCTAAAGCGCGGCAGTTGCGCACCCAGCGCTGCGACCTCATCAGCAAACGCGTGCTGTGCGCCGTTTTCGGCGGCGTGCAGCCAGCATACTGCGGCCGGATGCTGCTGCTCCGCCAGGCTGGCCAGCATGGCTAACAGCGGCGTTTGCCCGACGCCTGCTGAGATCAGCGTTACCGGCGTCTGCGCTGTTGCCTGCAGGAAGAAATCCCCGGCCGGCGCGGCGCACTGCACGATATCGCCGACCTTCGCATGCTGATGCAGCCAGCCGGAGACGCTGCCCTGCGCTTCGTGCTTCACCGCAATGCGATAGGCTTTGCCATCCGGCAGATGCGTCAGCGAATACTGGCGGTGCTGAATGTAGTCGCTGTCCGCCGGGCGCAGACTGAGGGTCAGATACTGGCCGGGCAGGAAGTCCGACACCGGCTCTCCATCATTCGGCACCAGCTCAATGCTTTTGATCACCGAGCTCTGCGCGGTAATCGCACGGATACGAAAATCGCGCGCGCCGCGCCAGCCGCCGACCTTTTCTTCCGACGCACGGTAAATCGCTGCTTCTCGCTGGATAAACACCTCAGCCAGCACGCCATAGGCTTTGCCCCACGCCGCCAGTACCTCATCGCCTGGATTGAGCAGCTCTTTAATCGTCGCCAGCAGATTTTCCCCGACAATCGCGTACTGCGCCGGCTGAATATTCAAGCTGGCATGCTTCTGCGCAATTTTCTCCACCGCCGGCAGCAGCACCGCGAGGTTTTCCAGATTGCTACCGTACGCGCAGATCGCGTTAAACAGCGCTTCACGCTGATTGCCGCTGCGCTGGTTGTTCATGTTAAACACGTTCTTCAGCTCGGGATGCTGCGTCAGCATCCGCTGATAAAAGTGACCGGTCAGCTGCGGGCCGAGTTGAGCAATCGCGGGCAGGGTAGATTTCACGGTGGCGATGGTTTGCGCGTCAAGCATAGGCTGATCCTCAGGGTAATTTTAAACATGTATTTTAAATGCATGTTATGCCTGTTGCCGCGCACTGTAAATCCCCCGTTTTGTCTGGGGTGACGAGTGCCAATCTGCTGGCGGGCGCGCAAAGCTGAAAAATTTTCCCGCTGCTGATGAACAAATATCCGGTTTTCTTCCCCGGCTAAAAAGCGTAAAAATCCCGTGCCAGCGCCTTGCCAATCGTTTGCGTAAAAAGAGGGGATTGGCGCTACCGTCCCCTGGCAAAACCGTTTACACTGTTGGCCTTCGCCCCTTAGCCGGGGCTTAAACTGCCGTTAAAAAGTTGCTGAGTCAGGAGATGCGGATGTTAAAGCGTGATATGAACATTGCCGATTATGATGCCGAGTTGTGGCAGGCTATGGAGCAAGAGAAGGTGCGTCAGGAAGAGCACATTGAACTGATTGCTTCTGAAAACTACACCAGCCCACGCGTTATGCAGGCGCAAGGTTCACAGCTCACCAACAAATATGCCGAAGGCTATCCGGGCAAACGCTACTACGGCGGATGTGAATATGTGGATATCGTTGAGCAGCTGGCGATCGATCGCGCCAAAGCGCTGTTCGGCGCGGATTACGCTAACGTGCAGCCGCACTCCGGCTCCCAGGCTAACTTCGCGGTGTACACCGCGCTGCTGCAGCCGGGCGACACCATTCTGGGCATGAACCTGGCACACGGTGGTCACCTGACCCACGGTTCGCCGGTCAACCTGTCCGGTAAGCTGTACAACGTTATCCCTTACGGCATCGATGAAACCGGCAAAATCAATTACGAAGAGCTGGCCGAACTGGCGCAGACCCACAAGCCAAAAATGATCGTGGGCGGCTTCTCTGCTTACTCTGGCGTGTGCGACTGGGCCAAAATGCGTGAAATCGCCGACAGCATCGGCGCCTGGCTGTTTGTTGATATGGCCCACGTTGCCGGTCTGATCGCTGCTGATGTGTATCCGAACCCGGTACCGCACGCGCACATCGTGACCTCGACCACGCACAAAACGCTGGCCGGCCCGCGCGGTGGCCTGATCCTGGCGAAAAACGGCGACGAAGAGCTGTACAAGAAACTGAACTCCGCGGTGTTCCCGGGTGGTCAGGGCGGCCCGCTGATGCACGTTATCGCCGGTAAAGCCGTCGCGTTCAAAGAAGCCATGGAGCCGGAGTTCAAGGCTTATCAGCAGCAGGTCGCGAAGAACGCCAAAGCGATGGTGGAAGTGCTGCTGGAGCGCGGTTACAACATCGTCTCAGGCGGTACTTACAACCACCTGTTCCTGATCGATCTGGTGAGCAAAGGTCTGACCGGTAAAGAGGCGGATGCCGCTCTGGGCCGCGCTAACATCACCGTGAACAAAAACAGCGTACCTAACGATCCGAAGAGCCCGTTTGTGACCTCCGGTGTGCGTATCGGTACGCCAGCAGTGACCCGTCGCGGCTTCAAAGAAGCGGAAGTGCGCGAACTGGCGGGCTGGATCGCTGACGTTCTCGACAACATCAACGACGAAGCCACTATCGAGCGCACCAAACAGAAAGTGCTGGATATCTGTGCCCGTCTGCCGGTTTATGCCTGATAAGCGCCAAACCCGCAGTGTGAAGAAGGATGGCGCAAGCCATCCTTTTTTTATTCCCTTTCGCAGGCGGCTTTGAGAAAGTAACGGCCATTCCGCGCACGGCGGAGCGTCAACAGGAGGAAACATGACCATCGGATCGGCCAGGTGGCTGGGACTGAGCTACTTCACCTACTTTTTCTGCTATGGCATCTATCTGCCGTTCTGGAGCGTGTGGCTGAAGGGCAACGGGCTGGATGCGGAAAAAATTGGTCTGCTGCTCGGCTGTGGCATGGTGGCGCGCTTTGCCGGCAGCCTGTTGATTGCTTCGCAGGTGAAAAATCCAGCGCAGCTGATTGTTGCGCTGCGCCTGCTGGCGCTGGTGACCTGTCTGTTCGCGCTCGGTTTCTGGCTGGGCGGTCAGTGGCTATGGCTGCTGCTGGTGATGATTGGTTTTAACCTGTTCTTCTCGCCGCTGGTGCCGCTGAGTGATGCGCTGGCGGCCACCTGGACACAGCAAATCGGGCTGGCCTATGGTCCGGTACGGCTGTGGGGCTCGCTGGCGTTTGTTATCAGCTCGGCGCTTACCGGTATGCTGGTCAGCGCCTGGTCATCGCAGGTGATTCTGCTGCTGTTGAGCGCAGGCGCGCTGGCGATGCTGTCCGGCATGCTGCTGCCACCACAAACCCGACCGCAGGGTGAGCTACGCCAGGGCGCGAGCGGTGGCTGGGCGGCGTGGCGCGACCTGCTGCGCGAGAACAGTGTCTGGCGTTTCATGCTGTGCGTAACGCTGATGCAGGGCGCGCACGCTGCTTATTACAGCTTCAGCGCCATCTGGTGGCAGGAAGCGGGCTACTCCGCGTCGGTCGTGGGCTACCTGTGGTCGCTGGGTGTGGTGGCCGAAATCGTGATTTTTGCCCTGAGTAACCGGCTGTTTCGCCGCTGGAGCGCGCGCGATCTGCTACTGCTGTCCGGCGTGTGCGCGCTGGTGCGCTGGACGCTGCTGGGTGCCAGCACAGCGCTACCGCTGTTGATTGTGGCGCAGATTCTGCACTGCGGCAGCTTTACCGTCTGCCATCTGGCGGCGATGCGCTTTATTGCCGCGCGCAAAGGCGCAGAGGTGATTCGTCTGCAGTCGCTCTATTCGGCGCTGGCAATGGGCGGCGGCATCGCGGTGATGACGATGGTGTGCGGCGTGCTGTTTACCCACCTGCACGGCCAGCTGTTCTGGGTAATGGCGCTGGTGGCGCTGCCGGCGCTGTTCCTGCGGCCACGCGCGGCTTAAGACTCCAGCAGCTGACGAATGCGCTGCTGCTGGTGATCGCTCAGCGGCAGCTCAGCGTGGATCAGCGGCGGCGAATAGAGCGGCAGGGCGGTGGCGTAGGGCGTCACCACCAGCGCCACATCGCGCGGTGCGCCTTCACGCTGAAAGTGCAGCATATCCTGATAGGTAATATTGATCGGCAACAGCATCATTTCCCGCAGCTGCTGCTCCAGCAGCTGTTCCAGCGCCGCGTCAGCGCCGGTCAGTAACAGCACCTGTTTCTCCTGTAGCGCGCTCTCCTGCATCAGCCAGCCACCAAACTGCACCGCCACCAGGCTCACTTCTTCTGCGCTAAACTGCGTGCCGAAATCGCTGCTGAAGTGCTGCAGCGCGCGCGCCGTGGTGCGCAGCAGGCGCGGATAGAGACGCGCTACGTCCAGCGCCACGCTGTTATCAATGCCGATGGCAAAGTGGCTACGATCCAGCGCCTGCGCCAGGTGAGTATAGAGCTGCAGCTTAAGCTGCTGCTGATTTTTGATGCGCGTCTGCGCCAGTTGCTCAAAGCGGGCAATCAGCGCTTCCACCGCAGCCATCAGCTTGTGTGCCTGACTGTCCGCCAGCTGGCTGCCGTCTGGCGCGTGAATCAGGCTGAACAGCAGCGTCCAGAAATCGGTTTCGCTGACGTCCGGTGCCAGATGGCAACGTTTTTGCCAGTGATGGATCACGTCATCCGCTGCGCTGCGTTCAATCTTCGCCGCCAGCCAGGCGCGCTGGCGCTCGCTGAACAGCGCCGTCTGACGCTGACACAGCGCATATTTCATGAAGATTTGCAGAAACAGCCGGTCGCGAGGCGTGAAATCGCGCGCCAGCCGCAGGCTGCAATGCTGGATCAGCGCCTGCAAATTGGTTTCATCCCACAGCGCTTTCTCAATTTTCAGCACCTTCAGCCGCTGGCGCAGTGCCGGCGCAAAATGCGTGCAGACGAAATCCTGCGACAGGCGCAGCGCGCGGCGCAGCCAGTGCAGCAGGCACAGACGCCGGTCCAGTTCCGTGCCATGAATGCGAAAGCTGCCATCCACCATCTGGTGTAATTCCAGCTGGTGAAAGCGCTGTATCTCATCTCCGACATCCGCGATATCCTGTCGGGCGACAACAGGGTCCACGCCATTCAACTGGCAGAGCTTTTCAAGCGTTAACGCGGGAGCAGGCAGAAACAGCAGCAACAGCAGATGGCAACGACGCTGGGCGCGGCTGAAGAGGGGAGCAGTAGAATGCGCTGAACTCATCAATCGTGTTATCCGCAGGTCATTTTTCAGCTAAGAATAGCCAACTCCACGCGCTGACCCTGGCCTTTGTCATGACTTTTGTTCAGAGCTTCAGGGCGGGTCACAGTTTTTTCTGGCCCGGTATCCTTCTGACTTTAAAATTTGTTACTTTATAACATATGAAAATTGCGCTCGTTAGCTTTACGCTGTTGTTCAGCGGCGCCGTGTGGGCGCATCCACACAGCTTTATTGATATGCAGACCGAACTGATCGGTAAGGACGATCATCTCAGCGCGATGAAGATGGTATGGACCATGGATGAAATCACTTCCGCCGATCTGCTGTACGATGCCGGCAACGCCAAACCCGGCGAGGTGGTGTGGAAAAAGCTGGCGGCACAGGTAATGGCCAATGTGCTGGGCCAGCACTATTTTACCGAAGTGTGGCAGGATAAAAATCGGGTGAAATTTCTCAACCTGCCGCAGGAGTATCAGCTGTCGCGCAAGGGCAATAAAGCGGTGCTGGAGTTCATTGTGCCGTTCGGCGAACCGCAGTCGTTAAGCGCCAGGCAATACCGCATCCAGACCTTCGATCCCAGTTACTTTGTTGATATGTATTATGACAATCCGCAAGCCATCACCATGGATGAGACCGTGAAAGCCCATTGCCAGTTTGACTTACACACGCCCAAACCGAATGACTCGCTAAAACAGTACGCGCTGTCGCTGGATAAAGCTGACGCACCGCCCGAGGATATGGATCTCGGCCAGCAGTTTGCTCAGACGGTAACCCTGACATGTCGTTGATTTCACTGCCTGGCGCTTCCCGTCGCTGGTGGCCGCTGTGGCTGCTGGCTGCGCTGCTGATTACCGCGGGCGCTTTGCTGTGGCTGCACTGGCCGCAGATTCTGCTGCAAAGCGTACTGTGGCAAAAGGTTCTGCACCGTGAGATGACGCAGCTCCTGCAACAGGTGGCGCAGCAGCCGCAGCAGGCCGGTGTCACGCTGATGCTGTTCAGCCTTGCCTATGGCGTGCTGCATGCGCTGGGGCCGGGCCACGGCAAAGTGGTGATCAGCACCTTTCTCGCCACCCATCCGGCGCAGCTGAAAACCAGCATGAAGCTGACGCTGCTGGCGGCGCTGTTGCAGGGCGCGGTGGCGATTGCTCTGGTGACGCTGATGCTGGTGGTGCTGCAAACCTCGTCGCGCCAGCTGCATCTCACCAGTTACTGGCTGGAGAAAGGTAGCTATTTGCTGGTGATGGCGCTCGGCGTCTGGGTGGGCTGGCGCGCGCTGCAGGGGTTACGCCGCGCGTTCCGTCCGGCGACCGGGCTCCAGATTCGCGCGGTACGGCCACATCATCAGCATCATGCTGACTGCGGCTGCGGTCATGCCCACCTGCCGAGCGCGCAACAGCTGGCCGGTGCGGTGAGCGGCAAAACCCAGGCGCTGGTGGTGCTGTCGATGGGGCTGCGGCCCTGTTCTGGTGCCATCATGATGCTGTTGTTTGCCAAAGTGATTGGCGTATATGGCTGGGGCGTGGCCTCGGCGCTGACCATGGCGCTGGGCACCGCGCTCACCGTGTCGCTGCTGGGTTTGCTGGTGCAGCGCTCGCGCGTGCTGGCGGTGCGCCTCGGCAGGGTCAGCAACAGAGGGACTGCGCAGTGGTTGTTGCCGGCCGTGATGCTGGCTGGCAGCCTGCTGTTGCTGCTGGCCGGCTTTATTTTATGGCACAGTGCTACGCCCGGCTTCGGTGGCGGTCTGCGTCCTTTTTAATTAATACGCTTTAAAAAATAAGCGCAGCATGTTCCCTGAATATGCTGCGTTTTTTTTTTGCCCGCGACGCAGAGTTTAATTTCTCTTGCCCGACGATCTGGTGAAAAGAGTTTTCTCTGTCTACGCTAGATAATATCAAAAAGGACAGGGTGTGCTCTTATATGCGTTACTCTTTATCGTCAATGTTTGTGAGGAAATAAATATGCCTGAAACCTGGACTAATAATGGCAACACGGAAACGGTGGTGGAAACGCACGGCGGTTTACCGTTGAAACGCATTTCCTGGAGTGCCGTATTTGCAGGGGTGATTGCGGCATTAATCATTCATATTTTACTGGGGCTGCTGGGAACCGCGATCGGCGCCACGACCATCGATCCCCAGCAGGAACAAAATCCGCTGGAACACCTGGGGACAGGGGCGCTGATTTGGACCGGGGCCAGCATGCTGATTGCGCTGGCGGTCGGTAGCTACGTTGCCGGACGGCTGGCTCAGCGCGAAGGTGCGCTGCACGGTCTGCTGATGTTTGGTGTCAGTACCCTGATTACGCTGTGGCTGGCGATTTCACTTGCCAGCGGTATTATCGGCGGCGCCTTTAATATTTTAGGCTCCGGTTTTAATGCCCTGGGGAACGGTATTTCTGCGGTAGCGCCATCGGTGACCAATATGGCGAAAGAGAAGCTGCAGGAAAATAATATCAACCTGGATGATTTGCAAAATGAATTGCAAACCACGCTGCGTCAAACCGGCAAACCGGAACTGCAGCCGGAAAATTTACAGCAGGATGTAAATAGCGAAGCGAATAATGCGCAAAACCAGGCGAAACAGACGGCACAGAATCCACAGAATGCCGACAATGATATTGCCAATTGGATCCGTGGTGTACTGAGTCGTCATGCCGATACGCTGCAGGCTGCAGACCGTGATGCGCTGAAAAACATTATTAAAGCGCGGACCGGAAAAAGCGATCAGGAAGCGGAGCAGATCGTTAATCAGACTGAGCAGAGCTATCAACAGGCGATGCAGAAATATCAGCAACTGAAGCAGGAAGCGGAGCAGAAAGCGCGTGAAGCCGCAGAGAAAGCCGCGGCGGCAACGGCGAAAGCCAGCTGGTTTGCCTTCTTCATGATGCTGATCGAGGCGGTGCTGGCGGCGGTCCTCGGTGGTGTCGGTCGGCGTACCCAGCCGCGCACCGTGTTAACCCACGAGCGTCGGTAACAAAGTCAGTAATAAAAAAGGCGGCTGATTTAGCCGCCTTTTTTTGCTTAGCGCTTCAGCGCTTCGCTCAGTTCTTCGCGCATGCTGGCCAGCATCGCCTTCACCACACGCGGGTTACCGGCCACCAGGTTGCCAGACAGCATATAGCCGTGGTTACCGGTGAAATCGGTCACCAGACCGCCCGCTTCACGCACCAGCAGTTCACCGGCAGCGAAATCCCATGGCTTCAGGCCAATCTCAAAGAAACCGTCAACGCGACCTGCGGCCACATAGGCCAAATCCAGCGCAGCAGAGCCGGTACGGCGGAAATCAGCGCACTGGGTAAACAGTTTTGCCACGATGTTGATGAACGGCGTGGCGTGCTGCTTCAGCTTGAACGGGAAGCCGGTAGCCAGAATGGTGCCGTCGAGGTCACGCGCCGTGCTGCCGCGCAGGCGATAGCCGTTAAGCTGCGCACCCTGACCGCGTACAGCGGTGAACAGTTCGTTACGCATTGGATCATAAACCACCGCCACTTCGGTGCGGCCTTTGATGCGCACGGCGATAGAAACAGCAAAGTGGGGCAGACGTTTGATGAAGTTGGTGGTGCCATCCAGGGGATCGATTACCCATTGAACATCCTGATCGTCGCCCGCCAGCTCACCGCTTTCTTCGGTGATGATGGTGTGTTGCGGGTAGGATTTGCGAATCACTTCGACAATCAGACGTTCTGCGTCGCGGTCAACATTGGTAACGAAGTCGTTGCTGCCTTTCTGGCTGGCTTCGACAGCGTCCGGGGTTTCATAATTCTTGGCAATTAAATTTCCGGCCTTGCGCGCTGCGCGCACGGCGATGTTGAGCATCGGATGCATCGGTATCTCTCGCTGGATGTTAAAGAACGGGTGAAAACGGCGCGGAGTATATCAGGGTGTTCAGCAAATGTCCTGCTTTTATGTTAGGATGCGCGCCATCATTTCCTTATCGCTATCTATTATGCTGCAAAATATCCGAATCGTACTGGTAGAAACCTCGCACACCGGCAACATGGGTTCCGTTGCCCGCGCCATGAAAACCATGGGCTTAAGCAACCTGTATCTGGTCAATCCGCTGGTGAAACCGGACTCGCAGGCTATTTCACTGGCTGCCGGTGCCAGCGATGTGATCGGTGAGGCGAAGATCGTCGATACGCTGGATGAGGCGATTGCCGGCTGTAGCCTGGTGGTGGGGACCAGCGCCCGCTCGCGCTCGCTGCCGTGGCCGATGCTTGACTCGCGTGAATGCGGCATCAAAAGCGTGGAAGAGGGCCAGCAGGCGCCGGTAGCGCTGGTGTTTGGTCGCGAACGCGTGGGCCTGACCAACGAAGAGCTGCAGAAGTGCCACTATCATGTCGCCATTCAGGCCAACCCGGAGTACAGCTCGCTCAACCTGGCGATGGCGGTGCAGATTATTGCCTATGAAGTGCGCATGGCGTGGCTGGACGCGCAGGAGAAAGCCAGTCCGCAGCCGCAGTACGAAGCCTCGCCGTATCCGCTGGTTGACGATCTGGAGCGCTTCTATCAGCACATCGAGCAGATGATGCTAAACAGCGGCTTTATCCGCCAGGGCACACCGAGCCAGGTGATGAGCAAACTGCGTCGCCTCTATACCCGTGCGCGTCCGGAGCGCGACGAACTCAACATTCTGCGCGGCATGCTGTCGTCGTTTGAAAAACCCAAAAACGACAAGGGTAATAGTTGAGTAAAACACCAGGTTAAATAGTTGAGCGAAATACTCGGTTAAATAGTTGACCAAAATACTCGGGAATGTCAGACTGACCTCCATTCTTCAGATAACCCGCCGACTCGCTGGCGGACGCTTACGAGGTTGTATGCTATGAGACTGACATCCAAAGGACGTTATGCCGTAACCGCTATGCTGGACGTTGCCCTGCACTCGCACGAGGGCCCGGTACCGCTGGCCGATATTTCAGAGCGTCAGGGCATTTCGCTCTCCTATCTGGAGCAGTTATTCTCGCGTCTGCGTAAGCACGGTCTGGTGGCCAGCGTGCGGGGTCCGGGCGGCGGTTATCTGTTAGGCAAAGACGCCGGGGCGATTGCAGTTGGCGCGGTAATCACCGCGGTGGACGAATCCGTTGACGCCACCAAATGCCAGGGTAAAGAGGGTTGCCAGGGCGGCGAGCGCTGCCTGACCCACGTTCTGTGGCGCGACCTGAGCGAGCGCATCAGCGATTTCCTCAACAACATCACGCTGGCGGAACTGGTTAATAACCAGGAGATCCTCGACGTGGCCGATCGCCAGAACAGCGTTGATAACCGTCGCTTCCAGCAGCATCGCGTGCAGGAAACCATCAACGTCAATCTGCGCGCCTGATCCTCTCCCGTTCAGCCTCTGCTGTTAACCCAGGAGAGGCTGAATCGTGCTATAAAGACGTATGATTTTTTATACGGAGTTTTAGCGCAATGAAATTACCGATCTACCTGGATTACGCAGCGACAACGCCTGCCGATCCGCGTGTCGCCACCAAAATGATGCAGTTCCTCACTTTGGATGGCACCTTCGGTAACCCCGCTTCCCGTTCCCACCGTTTTGGCTGGCAGGCTGAAGAGGCCGTTGACGTGGCGCGCAACCAGGTTGCCGAACTGATCAACGCCGATCCACGCGAAATCGTGTTTACCTCCGGTGCCACAGAAGCCGATAACCTGGCGCTCAAAGGCGCGGCGCAGCAGCATCAGGCGCGCGGTAAACACATCATCACCAGTCAGACCGAACACAAAGCGGTGCTCGACAGCTGTGCTCAGCTGGCGCGCGAAGGCTTTGAGGTCACCTTTCTGCAGCCTGGCGCGGACGGCATCGTCACGCCTGCGATGCTGGAAGCGGCACTGCGCGACGACACCGTGCTGGTGTCGCTGATGCACGTCAATAATGAAACCGGCGTGATTCAGGACATCGCCGCGCTGGGCGCGCTGTGTCACGCGCGCGACATCCTGTTCCACGTGGACGCCACGCAAAGCGTGGGCAAGCTGCCGCTCGACGTCAGCACGCTGCCGGTGGATTTGATGTCGTTCTCAGCGCACAAACTGTACGGGCCGAAAGGCATCGGCGCGCTGTGGGTGCGGCGTAAACCAAAACTGCAGATCGACGCGCAGATGCACGGCGGTGGTCACGAGCGCGGCATGCGTTCGGGGACCTTGCCGGTGCATCAGATTGTCGGCATGGGCGAAGCCTATCGAATCGCGCGCGAAGAGATGGCGGACGAGAGCGCGCGCCTGGCTACGCTGCACCATCGTCTGTGGCAGGGCATCAGCACGCTAAGCGACGTACAGCTCAACGGTTCACTCGAACAGGGCGCGCCGAATATCCTCAATATCAGTTTTGCCCACGTCGATGGCGAATCGCTGATCATGGCGCTGAAAGATCTGGCGCTGTCGTCGGGATCCGCCTGTACTTCTGCCAGCCTTGAACCTTCCTACGTTCTGCGCGCCATGGGCGTGGATCAGCAGCTGGCTTACAGCTCGCTGCGCTTTTCGCTGGGTCGCTTTACCACGCAGGAAGAGATCGATTATGCCATCGGGGTGGTACATAAGGCGGTAACGCGCTTACGGGCGCTGACGCCGGCCACTTCCCGCTAAATTTTCGCCCTGCGCCGGTCAGTGCGCAGGGATAACAAACGCAAACGGAGCCACGCGATGACAACACAACCCATGACGATTACGCTCAGCTCCCAGGCCGCCGACGCGCGCTGGGGCGAGAAAGCTTTGCTGAGCAGCAATGAAAGTGGCATGACCGTTCACCTGACCGGTGCCGATGCGCTGATGAGCATTCAACGTGCCGGACGCAAGCTGGACGGTCAGGGCATCCGCCACGTCGCGCTGAGCGGCGAAGGCTGGGATCTGGAGAAATGCTGGGCGTTCTGGCAGGGTTTCCGCAGCCCGAAAGGCCAGCGTCAGGTCGAATGGCCGACGCTGAGTGAGGCCGATCAGGCCGAATTCGATCGTCGCCTGAAGATCGTTGACTGGGTGCGCGACACCATCAACCTGCCTGCGGAAGATCTGAGCCCGGAGCAGCTGGCGCACAGCGCCATCGATCTGATCAGCGAAGTAGGCGGTGACGCGGTGAGCTATCGCATCATCAAAGGTGAGGATCTGCGTGAGCAGGGCTATGCCGGAATTCATACCGTAGGCCGCGGCTCGACGCGTCCGCCGGTGCTGCTGACGCTGGACTTCAACCCCGGCGGCGACGACAGCACACCGGTGTACGCCTGCCTGGTGGGCAAAGGCATCACCTTTGATACCGGTGGTTATAGCCTGAAGCAGAGCGCGTTTATGGATTCAATGAAATCCGACATGGGCGGCGCAGCAACGGTGACCGGTGCGCTGGCGCTGGCGATTTCGCGCGGCCTGGATAAACGCGTGAAGCTGTTCCTGTGCTGCGCCGATAATATGGTCAGCGGCAACGCGTTCCGCCTTGGCGACATCATCCGCTATCGCAACGGGAAATCCGTTGAAGTGATGAACACCGATGCCGAAGGGCGTCTGGTACTGGCCGATGGACTGATCGACGCCAGCGAACAGCGTCCGCAGCTGCTGATTGATGCGGCCACGCTGACCGGTGCCGCGAAAACCGCGCTGGGCAACGATTACCATGCGCTGTTTACCTTTGACGACGTGCTGGCGGAGTCGCTGCTGGGCAGTGCCACCAGCGAGAACGAAGCCTTCTGGCGTCTGCCGCTGGCCGAGTTCCACCGCAACCATCTGCCGTCCAACTTTGCCGATCTGAATAACATCGCCAGCGCAGCCCACGCGGCGGGTGCCAGCAGCGCGGCAGCGTTTCTCTCGTGGTTCGTCAGCAACTATCAGCAGGGCTGGCTGCACATTGACTGCTCCGCGACCTATCGCAAAAGCGCGGTGGATCAGTGGTCCGCCGGTGCGACAGGCCTTGGCGTGCGTACCATTGCCAATCTGTTACTGAAATAATCCCGACAACGGCAGGCTGCAACCTGCCGTCTTTTTTGGAAGCCTATCCCTTATGAGTAACCGTCTTGAAGAGGTGCTGAAGCTGGCGGCCACCGAGCCTGCGCACCGTCCGGAATTTTTCCAGCTGTTGCTGGAGGCCGATGTCTGGGTGCCGGGCGAAAGTCCCGCGGAGCAATTTGATGCCACCTCGCCGGTAGAATTACAGCACTGGGAAAAAGAGGGCGGCGGCAGCGTGATCCCTTTCTTTACCTCAGAAGCAGCGATGAGCGAAGCTATCCAGGGTGAGCAGCCGTACCTGCGTTTACCGACGCGCACGCTGTTTGAAATGACGCTGGGTGAAGCGCTGTTCCTCAACCCGAAACTGCCGGCCGGCAAAGAGTTTTCACCCGGCGAGATCGCGCATCTGCTGGGCGAAGAGGGCAGTGCGCTGAGCCAGCAAACGGTGCTGGAGGGCGGTCATGCATTGCTGCTGTCCGAAGTGGCCGAGCCGCCGGCGCAGATGATCGATTCGCTGACCCAGCTGTTTGCGAAATACAAACAGGTGCGTCGCGCCTACGTTGCCAGCATTCGTGAGCGTGCCGATGAACAGGCGAATCTGTTGATTGGGATTGAAGCCGACAGCGATATTGATGCGATTATTCAGGCGGCCGGCAGCGTGGCGACCGATACGCTGCCCGATGACGCGCCAATTGATATCTGTGAAGTGGTCAGCAACGAACAGGGTGTCAGCCATTTCTTCACCGCGCACATTACGCCGTTTTATGAGCGCCGCTGGGGCAGTTTCCTGCGCGATTTCAAAGGCAGCCAGCGGATTATTTAGTGCCGGTGCGCATCAGTGCGCCGATAAATCGCACCGATTTCACCCAGGTGCGCATAAATGCGTCATCAAAATCGCACCGATTTCACCCAGGTGCGCATAAATGCGCACCCTACGTGTAGGGTCGCCGTTTACGGCGACCGGTTATACGCACCACATCCGACACTTATTTCTCAATCGGTAAATCGTCGCGGCTGCCCCATTCTCCCCACGAACCGTCGTACAGCGTCACATCACGCACGCCCAGCGCGGTCAGCGCCAGAATCACCACCACCGCCGTCACACCGGAGCCGCAGCTGGCGACAATCGGCTGATCCAGCTTAATGCCTGCCTTTGCAAACAGATCGCGCAGCTCGGCGGCCGGTTTCAGCTCACCGTTGGCCACCAGATCGTTCCACGGCATATTCAGGCTGTGCGGGATATGGCCGCGCAGCAGGCCGGGACGCGGCTCATCCACTTCGGCATTGAAACGGTTGGCCGCGCGCGCATCGACAATCTGCGCGCCGCCCTCGTGGCTGATCAGCAGCACATCGGTCAGGCGCTTCACCTGGCTGCTGTCGTACTGCGCGTCAAACTCGCCTTCAGGCAGATTCACCGGACCGGTAGCCAGGCTGAAGCCAGCGGCTTTCCAGCCCTGCAGGCCGCCCGCCAGAATCGACACCTGTTCACAGCCAAAGGCGCGCAGCATCCACCAGGCGCGCGGCGCGGAGAACAGATTGCCTTCGTCGTACACCACCAGATGTTTATCCTGGCTGATGCCCAGCTCGCGCATCGCCACGGCAAAGGTCTCTGCGCGCGGCATCATATGCGGATACGGGCTGGTGTGATCGGACAGCGCTTCGATGTTGAAAAAAGGCGCATCCGGCAGATGCCCGGCCAGATACTCCGCCGTGATATCGCGCACCGCTTCCTGACCTGGCGGCAGCATGCGGGCATCCAGCACCTGCAAACGCTCTTCGTGGTAATGTTCATTCAACCAATCAGCGGACACAAACATGGCTGTCATAGCAACCTCTTCTCCATCAGCGGCAAAGGCCCAGTGTCCGGGAATGTGAAGGCTATCTCAAGGGTAACATTGCTAAAGTTGGCGGCTTGATGTGAAATTGCGCAGCACAACACGTTTAACCTTTTGGGGCTGGTGAGGGAATTACCATGGCAAGATGTGTAAAACGACTGCTGTTCAGCGTGCTGATCGGCGGCGCATTACTGGGCGGCGCGCAGCCGTCGCTGCAGGCGGCTGATACGCCTGCGCCGCAGGCCGCGACACACGCTCTCGCGGTGATCGACCTTTCCGAGCTGCAGCTGGACGGCGCGGCGGCGCTGGTACTGACCTTCAACCGCGCGCTCGACGGTCAGCAGGATTTCAACCACTGGATCAGCCTCACCGATGACAGCAGCGGCAAGGTCGACGGAGGCTGGGAGCTGGCGCAGAACGGCAAAGTGCTGCGCTTCCGCCATCCGCAGCCGGCGCGCAAGCTCACCGTCACGGTCAATGCCGGCCTGAAGGCCGCGGATGGCAGTGCCTTAGCCAGCCCATTCAGCCAGACACTCACCACGCGCGACATCCAGCCGATGGTCGGTTTCGCCAGTCGTGGCTCGCTGCTGCCGCTGCGCCTGGCGCAGGGACTGCCGGTGCTGGCGCTCAACGTTAACCAGATCGATGTTGATTTCTTCCGGGTGAAAAATGCCTCGCTGGCGGATTTTCTCGCCCAGTGGAATTACGGCAACAATTTGTCGTACTGGGAATCGCGCGATCTGCTGAAAAACGCCGATCTGGTTTACAGCGGCCGCTTCGATCTCAACCCGGCACGCAATACGCGGGAAAAAATGCAGCTGCCGCTCGGCGACGTCGCGGCGCTGAAACAGCCGGGTGTCTATCTGGCGGTGATGAAACAGGCCGGCACCTACAACTACACGCAACCGGCGACACTGTTCACCCTGAGCGACATTGGTTTGTCGCTGCATCGCTTCCCGGGCCAGCTCGAACTCTTTAGCCAAAGTCTTGCCAGCGGTGCGCCGTTAGAAGATGTCACCATTCAGCTACTGGATGAAAGAGGCCAACAGCTGGCGAGCGGCAGCAGCGACAGCGAGGGGCATCTGCGTTTAGCGGCTAACGCCAAAGGCAAGCTGCTGCTGGCGACCAGTAAAGGCCAGACTTCGCTCATCGACCTTAATCGCCCGGCGCTGGATCTGGCCGAATTCCCAATTGATGGTCCGCAAGGCTACGACAAACAGTTCTTCATTTTTGGCCCGCGCGATCTCTATCGTCCTGGCGAAACGGTCATCGTTAATGCGCTGCTGCGCGATGCCGATGGCAAACCACTGCCGCCGCAGCCGGTGAAAGCTGAAGTGGTGCAGCCGAATGGTGAAGTGGCACAAACCTTCGTCTGGCAGCCAGAGAACGGCGTTTATCAACAACGTTTTGCCTTACCGGCCTCGGCGATGACCGGTAAATGGACGCTGCGTATTAACAGCGGCGACAACCAGCCGCGCAGCTGGCCGTTCAATGTAGAAGATTTCCTGCCCGAACGGATGGCGCTGTCGCTTAAAAGCAACACTCAGCCTCTGTCGCCAGATGCCGACGTCACCTTTGCTGTCGAAGGTCGCTATTTGTATGGCGCGCCAGCGACAGGCAACGAACTGCAAGGCCAGCTGTTCCTGCGCCCGGCGCGTGAAGCGGTCGCTGCGTTGCCAGGTTATCAGTTTGGCGACATCACTGAGGAACTGAAACGTAGCCTTGATGATGTGGATGAAAAGCTGGACGACAGCGGCAGGCTGCAGCTTAAGGTTGAAAGCAGCTGGGCGGAGAGCCACTCTCCGCTCAACCTGATTTTGCAGGCCAGCCTGCTGGAGACCGGCGGTCGTCCGGTAACGCGGCGTGCCACGCAAGCGATCTGGCCTGCGGCCGCGCTGCCGGGCATTCGTCCGTTGTTTAACAGCGAATCAGTGTACGACTATCGCACCGATCGTTATAACGATGAGCCAACCGTGCCGGAAAACAGCCTCGCCGAATTTGACGTGGTGTACGCCAATGCGCAGGGCGAAAAGCTGGCGGCGCAGGATCTTGATGTGCGTTTGATCCACGAACGTCGCGACTACTTCTGGAGCTTCTCCGACAGCGAAGGCTGGCAGTCACGTTACGATGAAAAAGATTTGCAGGAAGAGCAGCAGCGCATCAGCATTGCGGCGGGCGGCACCCAGAAAGTCAGCTTCCCGGTGGAGTGGGGCACCTATCGTCTTGAAGTGCATGCCGGTGACAACATCGTCAGCAGCGTGCGTTTCCAGGCAGGTTACTGGTGGCAGGACAACACCAACGGCACCGGCGCGCTGCGTCCGGATCAGGTCAAACTGAAGATCGACAAAGCCGCCTATCAACCCGGCGACACCGCGCGTGTCACGGTGGAATCCCCGGCGGCCGGCAAAGGCTATCTGCTGGTGGAGTCGAGCAGCGGCACCTTGTGGTGGCAACCGCTGGATGTGCCGGCGGGCGGCGCAACCATTAATGTGCCAGTCAGTGCGGAGTGGAAACGCCACGATCTGTATCTCAGCGCGATTGTGGTGCGCGACGGCGACAAAGCGAACGGCACCACGCCAAAACGCGCGGTCGGCTTGTTGCATCTGCCGATGGCAACCGCCGCGCGCCGCCTGACGCTGGCACTTGAGGCACCGGACAGGATTCGGCCGGAACAAACCGTGAAAGTGAAGGTTAAAGCCCGCCGCGAGGGCGGTGCGCTGCCGCAGCAGGTGCAGGTATTGCTGTCGGCGGTGGACAGCGGCGTGCTGAGCATTACCGACTATGCCACCCCCGATCCGTGGAACGGCTTCTTTGGCCGCAAGCGCTACAACGCCGATCAGTATGACGTGTTCGGGCAATTGATTGAGGGCGGTGGCAAACTGGCGGCGCTGCGTTTTGGCGGTGACGGGGATGATGCCGATGCGCTGTCGCGCGGCGGTAAAAAGCCGGTCACCGAGGCGCAGATTGTGACGCAGCAGCTGCAACCGGTGACGCTGGATGCCAGCGGCGAGGGCACGCTGGAACTGCCGGTACCGGCCTTCAACGGCGAGCTGCGGCTGATGGCGCAGGTGTGGAGCGAAGACAGTTTCGGCGCGGCGGATCGTAAAATGGTGGTCGCCGCACCGCTGGTAAGCGAACTGGCGACGCCGCGCTTTCTTGCCAGCGGCGATCAATCAACACTGGCGCTGGATTTGACCAACCTCACCGATCAACCACAAACGTTGAACGTCACGGTTAACACCAGCGGCTTGATTGCACTCAACGGCCAAATCCCGGCCAGGGTGCAGCTGGCGAAGGGGGCGCGAACCACGCTGGCGATTCCGGTTAAAGCGCAGGACGGTTTTGGTGAGGGCGACGTGCAGGTGACCGTTTCGGGGCTGAGCCTGCCGAACGAGACGCTGGCACCGAGCGTGCGCCGCTGGAAGATTGGCGTGCGTCCGGCTTATCCGGCGCAAACCCTGAGTTTCGATAACGTAATGAACAGCGGGCAGCGCTGGCAGGTGATGGCAAGCGCTTTCAACGGCCTGCAGGCTGGCACGCTGAGCGGCCAGCTGTCGCTGAGTTCTCAGCCGCCGCTGAATATCGCCAGCTACATCAGCCAGCTATACGCTTATCCCTATGGCTGTCTGGAGCAGACCGCCAGCGGTATCTGGCCTTCACTCTTCACTAATCACGCCCAGCTCAGCGCGATGGGCATCAAAACCAGCAGCGATGAGGCGCGCCGCGCGGCAATTGACACCGGCATTGCGCGCCTGGCCGGCATGCAGCGCGGTAACGGCAGCTTTGGCCTGTGGAGCAAAGAGAGCAGCGAGGAGTTCTGGCTCACCGCTTACGTCACTGACTTCCTGCTGCGCGCCAGCGAAGCAGTCTACAGCGTGCCGGAGGGCGTGATTAATCGCGCCGACCAGCGCCTGCTGCGTTATTTGCAGGATCCGGCGCAAATCGAAACCAGCTGGAGTAGCGATGCCGATGCGCTGCGTTTTAGCGTGCAGGCCTATGCGGGGCTGGTACTGGCGCGTCAGCAGCAGGCGCCGCTCGGCGCGCTGCGGGCGCTGTATGACCAACGCGCCCAGGCGAAGTCCGGACTGGCGCTGGTGCAGCTTGGCGTGGCGCTACAGCAGACGGGCGATACGCAGCGCGCGCAGCTGGCGCTGATGCAGGGCATCGCGCTGCAACGCCAGCCTGACATGTGGCTGGGCGATTACGGCAGCCCGCTGCGTGACCGCGCGCTGACGCTGGCGCTGCTGAGGGAAAATCAGCTGCTGCCGGCGCAGCAGGGGCCATTGCTGATTGAACTGGCGCAAACGCTGCACGGGCAGCGCTGGTTCTCCACTCAGGAGAACAATGCGCTGTTCCTCGCCGCGCGGACGCTGCAGCAGCATCCGGGTGAAGCCTGGCAGGCCACGCTGCAGGACCAGCCGCTGCGCAGCGATCGGCCGCTGAGTCTCGGGCTGAGCGCGCAGCAGTTGCAGCAGGGCCTGACGGTGACCAGCGACACACCGTCGCCGCTGTACGGTACGCTCAATGTGGTGGGCTATCCGCGTACCGCGCCGTCACCGGTCAGCAACGTGCTCAGCATCAGTCGCGAATACTTCACGCTGGACGGTAAACCGGCCGATCTCAATAACCTTAAGAGCGGCGAGCTGCTGGTGGTGCGGCTGAAGGTGGGCGCCAGTCAGCGCGTCAGCGATGCGCTGGTGGTGGATCTGCTGCCGGCCGGACTGGAGCTGGAAAATCAAAACCTGAGCGACAGCAGCGCCAGCCTGGGCGACAGTGCCGATGCGCTGAAAGAGAGCATGATGGACATGCAGCAGGCAAACATTAAACATCTTGAGTTCCGCGACGACCGCTTTGTCGCCGCGCTGGCGCTGGATGGCTACACGCCCGGCACGCTGCTGTATCTGGCGCGCGCGGTGACGCCGGGCAGCTATCGTCTGCCGCCACCGCAGGTGGAGTCGATGTATGTGCCCGCGTGGCGCGCCATCGGCACCACGCCGGAAAAACTTCATGTGCGTTAAGCGCCCGTGACGCAGCGCCACCGACGCCTGTGCGGGCTGGCGCTGCTGTTACTGCTGCTGGTGGGCGCAGTATGGCTACTGGACCGGCTCGATCCGCTGCCGCTGCGCCAGTTACAGCCGGCGCGGGTGGTGGTAGCGGAAGATGGCACGCCGCTGTGGCGCTTTGCCGATCGACAGGGTGTGTGGCGCTATCCGGTGACGCTGGACGAGGTGTCACCGGCCTATATCGAGGCGCTGCTGACCTACGAAGACCGCTGGTTCTGGCACCATCCCGGCATTAATCCGCTGGCGATAGTGCGCGCCGTCGGGCAAAACCTGCTGCAGCACGGCATTGTCTCCGGCGGCAGCACGCTGACCATGCAGGTGGCGCGGCTGATTGATCCGCAGCCGCGTACCCTGCGTGGCAAAGTGGTGCAGGCGTGGCGCGCGCTGCAGCTGGAGTGGCACCTGTCGAAGCGCGAGATCCTCACGCTGTATCTCAACCGCGCGCCGTTTGGCGGCACGGTCGAGGGCGTCGGCGCCGCCAGCTGGATGTGGCTGGGCAAACCGGCGTCGCAGCTTACCCGCGGCGAGGCGGCGCTGCTGGCGGTGCTGCCGCAGGCACCCAGCCGTTTGCGCCCGGACCGCTGGCCGCAGCGCGCTGAAGCTGCCCGCAATAAAGTGCTGGACCGCCTGGCGCAGTATCAGGTGTGGCCGGCGCAGACCGTCGCCGAAATCAAACAGGAGCCGGTATGGCTGCCGCCGCGCCAGCTGCCGCAGCTGGCACCGCTGCTGGCGCGCCGGCTGCTGTCGCTGTCGCCCGAAAGCAAAATTACCTCCACGCTGGATGTGTCGCTGCAGCGCGAACTGGAGAACCTCGCTGCGTCGCTGCAAACCCGGCTGCCGCCGCGCACCTCGCTGGCACTGCTGGTTGTCGACCACAGCACCATGAAGGTGCGCGGCTACGTCGGCTCGGTGTCTTTCAATGACGACAGCCGCTTTGGCCATGTGGATATGATTGCCAGCGTGCGTTCGCCGGGATCGCTGCTCAAGCCGTTTGTCTACGGCATGGCGCTGGATGATGGCCTGATTCATGGCGAATCGCTGCTGCAGGATGTGCCACGCCGCTTTGGTGACTATCGTCCCGGCAATTTCGACAGCGGCTTTCACGGCCCGGTCAGCGCCAGCGAAGCGCTGCAGCGTTCGCTCAATCTGCCGGCGGTGCAGCTGCTGGAGGCGCTTGGATCGAAAAACGTCGCCGCGCGGCTGCGCAACGTCGGCCTGAATCTGCGCTTTCCGGCGGGCGGTGAACCGAATCTGTCGCTGGTGCTGGGCGGCACCGGCGCGCGGCTGGACGACATTGTCGCCGCCTACAGCGCCTTTGCCCGCCACGGTAATGCTGCGCAGCTGCGCTGGCTGCCGCAGCAGCCGCTGCTGCAGCGCCCGTTACTGTCGCCCGGCGCGGCGTGGATTGTGCGCCGCATTCTCGCCGGTGAGGCGCAGCCTGCCGCCAGCGGGGCGGTCGCCGATATCGTGCCGCTGGCGTGGAAAACCGGCACCAGCTACGGCTATCGCGACGCCTGGAGCGTCGGTATCACGCCACGCTATCTGATTGGCGTCTGGGTGGGCAGGCCGGATGCCACGCCGGTTGCCGGCCAGTTCGGTTACGCGTCGGCGGTGCCGGTGATGCAGCAGGTTAATCACCTGCTGGCGGGACACCTGCCGGCGCGCGGCGTACCCGGCGATCCGCGCCCGGCGACGGTCAGCGCCGTCAGTATCTGCTGGCCCGGCGGCCAGCCGTTGCCCGCCGGCGACGAGAACTGCCGGCAGCGGCGTTACAGCTGGGTGCTGAATCAGACCGTGCCGCCAACGCTGCTGGCGCCGGGTCAGGAGGGCGTCAATGGCTTACGCCAGCGCTTCTGGCAAAACAGCAAAGGGCTGCGCGTGGCGGCGGATTGTCCGGATGCGCAAAGCCGGGAACGCGTGATGTGGCCGCTGCCGCTTGAGCCGTGGCTGCCACCGGGCGAATGGCGGGCGCAGCGCCTGCCGCCGGTGGATGCGACCTGTCCGCCGCTGAATCAGGGGGACAGCGCGCCGCTGCTGGTGACCGGCGTGATCAATGGCCAGCGCGTGCAGCCGCTGCCCGGTAAGGTCGTATTGCTGCTGCCGGTGGCGGTGCAGGGCGGGCAGGGTACGCAGCGCTGGTGGTTTTTAAACGGGCAGCCGGTGGAACTGGCGGCGGGAAAAAACAGCGCCTCGCTGGTGCTGCGCGAGCCCGGTCGTTATCAGCTGGTGGTGATGGATGAGGCCGGGCAGCTGGCTTCGGTGTCCTTCACGCGTGGCTAAACGCAGCGCTATGGCATATTTTTTGCGTGTTTGCCCCGACAGAAATCAATTATTTTCAATAATTCCTCTCTTCACTCATAGGCAAGGCGCGCCGATCTCCCTATAATCGGCGCGTTTTCTTACCGGGAGCGGGTTCCCGGTTTCTTCAGGATGCTAATCAGAGGTAATCATGGCAATCGAACGCACTTTCTCCATCATCAAACCAAACGCCGTCGCTAAGAACGTGATTGGTGCTATCTACAACCGTTTCGAAAGCGCTGGCTTCAAAATCGTTGGTGCGAAAATGCTGCACCTGACCAAAGAGCAGGCTGAAGGCTTCTACGCGGAGCACAAAGGCCGTCCGTTCTTTGATGGTCTGGTTGAGTTCATGACTTCTGGCCCGGTTGTGGTATCTGTTCTGGAAGGCGAAAACGCTATCCAGCGTCACCGCGATCTGATGGGTGCAACTAACCCGGACAACGCGCTGGCCGGTACGCTGCGTGCTGACTACGCAGACAGCTTCACCGAAAACGCCACCCACGGTTCTGACTCTGCAGAATCTGCGGCACGCGAAATCGCTTACTTCTTCGCAGAAAACGAAGTCTGCCCACGTACCCGCTAAGTGCGCGGTAGCGGATGCGGACAGGCGTCTTTACACCTTGTAACCGGTGGCTAAGACGTTCCCCTGGCATCACGCAGCAGATGTAGTACAATTATGCGCCCTTGTTGAGCCCGGCTCAGCGAGGGCGCTGTTTTTTTCCTATTCTTAACCAGAGCCGTAACGTGTAACAACGAGGCCAGAGAACATTATGTCCGAACAGATTGTGACGCCGTCGTCCGCTTCCCCCGTGGTTGTTTCCCCAAAAAACGAAAAAATTAACCTGCTGGATCTTAACCGTCAGCAGATGCGCGAATTCTTTGTTGAGATGGGCGAAAAACCGTTCCGTGCCGATCAGGTCATGAAGTGGATGTATCACTACTGCTGCGATGATTTCGAGCAGATGACAGACATCAATAAAGTGCTGCGTGGCAAGCTGATGCAGCGCGCTGAAATTCGTGCGCCGGAAGTGGCGGAAGAGATGCGCTCCAGCGATGGCACCATCAAGTGGGCGATTCGCGTCGGCGATCAGCTGGTGGAAACCGTGTATATCCCGGAAGCCGACCGCGCCACGCTGTGCGTCTCCTCGCAGGTAGGCTGTGCGCTGGAGTGTAAATTCTGTTCGACCGCGCAGCAGGGCTTTAACCGTAACCTGCGCGTGTCTGAAATCATCGGTCAGGTATGGCGTGCGGCAAAAATTATCGGTGCCGCTAAAGTGACCGGCCAGCGTCCGATCACCAACGTGGTCATGATGGGCATGGGCGAGCCGCTGCTTAACCTCACCAACGTGGTGCCGGCGATGGAGATCATGCTGGATGACTTCGGTTTCGGCCTCTCCAAACGTCGCGTGACGCTGTCGACCTCGGGCGTAGTGCCGGCGCTGGACAAGCTCGGCGATATGATCGACGTGGCGCTGGCGATTTCGCTGCACGCACCGAATGACACCATCCGCGATGACATCGTGCCAATCAACAAAAAGTACAACATCGAAGCTTTCCTGGCGGCGGTGAAGCGCTACATTGGCAAATCCAACGCTAATCAGGGCCGCGTGACGATTGAGTACGTGATGCTGGATCACGTCAACGACAGCACCGAACATGCGCATGAGCTGGCGGCGCTGCTGAAAGAGACGCCGTGCAAGATCAACCTGATTCCGTGGAACCCCTTCCCGGGCGCGCCGTATGGCCGCAGCTCGAACAGCCGTATTGACCGCTTCTCCAAAGTGCTGATGGAGTACGGTTTCACCACCATCGTGCGTAAAACGCGCGGCGACGACATTGATGCCGCCTGTGGTCAGCTGGCCGGCGATGTTATCGACCGCACCAAGCGTACGCTGCGTAAAAAAATGGCCGGTGAAGCCATCTCTGTGAAGGCGCTCTGAAAGATCGCGCCCGCTGCTACGCATCGGGCGTCAGGCATGGCAGTCTCTGCGCTGAACTGACAGGGAGAGACTGAGATGCGTAAAGGATTACCCGCCGCGCTGCTGGCCGGCTTTGTTGTAACCGGGTGTGTCGAAGCACCGGCGCGGCACGGCGCGGCTGATATCCGGCTGCAGCTGGGATTGCACTATCTGGCGGTGAAGGATTATGCCGCGGCGCAGCGCAATTTGCTGCGCGCGCAGCAGGCCGCGCCGCGCGATTACCGGGTGCCGCTGGCGCTTGCGCGCGTCGCGCAGGCACAGCAGAATAATGCCCGGACGCGCCATTACTACCAGCGCGCGCAGCAGTTAGCGCCGCTGAATGGTTATGTGGCTAACAATTACGGTGCGTTTCTCTGCGGTTTGAGGCAGTATGACGAAGCGCATCAACAGTTTAAGCTGGCAACTGAAGCGCAGCACAGCGACGCCGCTCAGGATGCCCTGCTGTTTTCGGGCTATTGTTACCTGCAGGCGGGAGAGGATCGCGCCGCGCGCCAGCAGTTCGATCTCGCGCTGGATGCCGCACCGGAGCAGGGCAGTATGCTGCTGACGGAAGTGGAACGACGGCTTGAACAGCAGCAGTGGGCTTCAGTGCCGCTGCTTTTAGAAGTTTACCATCAGCATTTGCCGGCAACGGCAGAGAGTCTGGGGTTACAGATACGTTTCGCCGCGCAACAGGGAAACGCTGCTGACGTTACACGTTATGGCGACCGGTTGGCGCGAAGTTTTCCACAATCGATACAGTACCAGCGTTATTTAGCTAATGAATACTGAAGCCACTCAAGAGAATTCTGCAGTACATTCCACAGGTGAACGCCTGCGTCTGGCCCGTGAGCAGATGGGGCTGACCCAGCAAAACGTCGCTGAGCGCCTGTGCCTGAAACTTTCTACCGTGCGTGATATTGAAGAGGATAAATCCCCGGCGGATTTGGCCTCGACCTTCCTGCGCGGCTACATTCGCTCTTATGCGCGTCTGGTGCATGTACCTGAAGATGATCTGCTGCCGATGATGGCAAAGCAGGCTCCGGTGCGTGCGGCGAAAATTGAGCCGATGCAGAGCTTCTCACTGGGTAAGCGTCGTAAAAAGCGTGACGGCTGGTTGATGATCTTCACCTGGCTGGTGATTTTTGTGGTGGTCGGCCTGACCGGCGCCTGGTGGTGGCAGAACCATAAAGCCTCACAGGCGGATCTGGTGTCGATGGCTGACCAGAACGGCAGCAGCAGCGACAACAGCCAGTCGATTCCGCTGGGTGATAACAGCACGGACAGCACTACCGACAGCGACACTAACGCAGCCGGTACGCCGATTGACACCGGTGCCGGTGCGGTCAGCACGCCAGACAACGCTGGCAGTACCAGCAGTGCGCCAGCAGCGACCAGCAGCAACACGGCAACCAGCAGCGACAACGCGGTGGTGTCTCCGAGCCAGGCGCCGATTGATAACGCACCGCCAGCGGCCACCTTACCGGCGCCGGCCAACAGCGTGCCGGCAGGCTCAATGCCAACCGGTACCGCTGCCGTCAGCCAGCCCGCGGGCGATCCTAACGCCGTGGTGATGAACTTCAAAGCTGACTGCTGGCTGGAGGTCACCGATGCGACCGGTAAGAAGCTGTTCAGCGGATTGCAACGTAGCGGCGGTAAACTCAGCCTGTCCGGCACCGCTCCGTATCGTCTGAAAATTGGCGCTCCGGGTGCGGTTGACGTGCAATATCAGAATCAGCCCGTTGATTTAAGTCGTTTTATCCGTAATAACCAGGTTGCCCGTCTGACGCTGGGTGCGCAATAACGCGCAGCGCGCTTTCCGGGTAATTGTGGAGAGAGAATATGCATAACGAAGCACCCATTATCCGTCGCAAATCTACACGTATTTACGTCGGCAAGGTGCCGGTTGGTGATGGCGCGCCTATCGCCGTTCAGTCAATGACCAACACCCGTACCACGGACGTCGAAGCCACGGTGAATCAGATCCGTCAGCTGGAGCGCGTCGGCGTGGATATCGTGCGTGTGTCCGTGCCCACCATGGATGCGGCGGAAGCCTTCAAACTGATTAAGCAGCAGGTCAACGTGCCGCTGGTAGCGGACATTCACTTTGACTACCGCATCGCTCTGAAAGTGGCCGAGTACGGCGTCGATTGCCTGCGCATTAACCCGGGCAACATCGGTAACAACGAGCGTATTCGCCAGGTAGTGGACTGCGCCCGTGACCACAATATTCCGATCCGTATCGGCGTTAACGCCGGTTCGCTGGAAAAAGATCTGCAGGAAAAATACGGTGAGCCAACGCCGCAGGCGCTGCTCGAATCCGCGATGCGTCATGTTGATCACCTCGATCGCCTCAACTTTGACCAGTTCAAAGTGAGCGTCAAAGCCTCCGATGTGTTCCTGGCGGTGGAATCTTACCGTCTGCTGGCAAAAGCCATCGATCAGCCGTTGCACCTTGGCATCACCGAAGCCGGTGGCGCGCGTGCGGGAGCGGTGAAATCAGCGATCGGCCTTGGTCTGCTGCTGGCGGAAGGGATTGGCGATACGCTGCGCATTTCGCTGGCCGCCGACCCGGTTGAAGAGGTCAAAGTCGGCTACGACATCCTGAAATCACTGCGCATCCGCTCACGCGGCATCAACTTCATCGCCTGCCCGACCTGTTCGCGCCAGGAGTTTGACGTCATTGGTACGGTGAACGCACTGGAAGAGCGGCTGGAAGACATCATCACGCCGATGGACGTCTCGATCATTGGCTGCGTGGTGAACGGTCCCGGCGAAGCCACGGTCTCGACGCTCGGCGTGACCGGTGGCAACAAGAAGAGCGGTTTCTACGAAGATGGCGTGCGCCAGCGCGATCGCCTCGACAACAATGACATGATCGATCAGCTGGAAGCGCGCATCCGTGCGAAAGCCACCATGCTGGACGAGAGCCGCCGCATCAACGTGCAGCAGCTGGAAAAATAAAGGACGGTGTGCGCCCGGCGCACGCCAGTTGTGATTGAACCTGTGCGGTTTCATCCTCATAAGGTATGATGCCGGACAGGTTTTTTTGTATTAAGAGATTCTAACGTGGCGAAGAATATTCAAGCGATTCGCGGGATGAACGATTACCTGCCGGCAGATACCGCCATCTGGCAGCGTATTGAGGGCACCCTGAAGCAGGTGCTGGCCAGCTACGGCTACAGTGAAATCCGTCTGCCAATCGTCGAGCAAACCCCCCTGTTCAGCCGCGCGATCGGTGAAGTCACCGACGTGGTTGAAAAAGAGATGTACACCTTTGAAGACCGCAACGGCGAAAGCCTGACGCTGCGTCCGGAAGGCACCGCAGGCTGCGTGCGCGCCGGTATCGAACATGGTCTGCTGTACAATCAGGAGCAGCGCCTGTGGTACATCGGTCCGATGTTCCGCTACGAGCGTCCGCAGAAGGGGCGCTATCGCCAGTTCCACCAGATGGGTGTCGAAGTGTTTGGCCTGCAGGGGCCGGACGTGGACGCCGAGCTGATCATGCTGACCCATCGCTGGTGGAAAGCGCTGGGTATTGCTGACCACGTTGAGCTGGAGCTGAACTCCATCGGTTCACTGGACGCGCGCGCCAACTACCGCAGCGCGCTGGTGGCCTTCCTCGAACAGCATAAAGAGGTGCTGGACGAAGATTGCAAACGCCGCATGTATACCAATCCGCTGCGCGTGCTGGACAGCAAAAATCCGGATATTCAGACGCTGCTTAACGACGCGCCGACGCTGGGTGAATTCCTCGACGAGGAGTCACGTGAACACTTCAGCGGCCTGTGCGCGCTTCTCGACGATGCCGGCATCAAATACCGCATCAATCAGCGCCTGGTGCGCGGCCTCGATTACTACAACCGCACCGTGTTCGAATGGGTGACCAGCAGCCTCGGCTCGCAGGGCACCGTGTGCGGCGGCGGTCGCTATGATGGTCTGGTGGAGCAACTGGGCGGCCGCGCAACGCCGGCGGTCGGTTTTGCGATGGGGCTCGAGCGTCTGGTGCTGCTGGTGCAGGCGGTGAATCCGGAATTTGAACCGACGCGCATTGTTGATGTCTATGTTATCGCTTCGGGGCAGGGCGTTCAGTCTGCCGCGATGCAACTGGCGGAAAAACTGCGTGATGCTGATCCGGCACTGAAGCTCATGACGAACTTCGGTGGCGGTAACTTCAAGAAGCAGTTTGGCCGTGCAGACAAGTGGGGCGCACGCATTGCGCTGGTGCTGGGCGAAGACGAAGTGAAAGCGGGCCAGGTGGTGATTAAAGACCTGCGCACCGGCGATCAGCAGACGCTGGCGCAGAGCGACGCCGCCGCGACGCTGCACACGCTGCTGCAGTAAGCGCAGCACTGCAACAGGCATTTTAAGGAGAGGGATTGCGTGGAAGTTTACAGCAACGAAAACGAACAGGTTGATGCGCTGCGTCGCTTCTTTGCCAATAATGGCAAAGCGCTGGCGGTCGGGGTCATCGTCGGTATCGCTGCGCTGGGTGGCTGGCGTTTCTGGAGCAGCCATCAGGAAGGAGCGGACAAAGCCGCGTCGGCGCAGTATCAGCAGCTGACCAGCGCCATGCAGGCAGACAAGCCGCAGACGCTGGAAGCGGTCGCCAGCTTCGCCAGCGAGAACAACAACACCTACGGTGCGCTGGCCGCGCTGGATCTGGCTAAACAGTACGTTGCCGCCAATCAGTTAGACAAAGCCATCACGCTGTTACAGAGCGGGCTGAAAGACACCAAAGATGCCAATCTGCAGGCGGTGATCAACCTGCGTCTGGCACGCATTCAACTGCAGCAAAATCAGGCCGATGCCGCCCTTACTACCCTGAACAATGTGAAGGGTGATGGCTGGACAGCCATTGTGGCGGACATTCGTGGCGAAGCACTGCTGAGCAAAGGCGATAAGCAGGGCGCCCGTGATGCCTGGAGCAAAGGTGCGGAATCGCAGGCTTCTCCTGCGCTGAAGCAGATGCTGCAGATGAAGATGAATAACTTAAGTTAAGCCAGTCAAGAGAGCGCACATGGAATTACGTAAATACCTGCTGCCAGGGCTGATTTCAGTCACCCTCCTCAGCGGTTGCTCGCTGTTCAGCGGCGAAGAAGATGTAGTGAAAATGGCCCCGCTGCCGAAGGTTGAAAACCAGTTCACGCCGGAAACCGCGTGGAGCACCTCGGTCGGTGACGGCGTGGGTGATTTCTACTCCAATCTGCATCCCGCCTGGCAGGACGGCACCGTGTATGCCGCCGACCGCTTCGGTATCGTGAAAGCGCTCGACGCCAGCAACGGCAAAGAGAAGTGGAAAGTGAACCTCTCTGAGAAGACCGGCTTCTTCTCGAAAAACATTTCGGCACTGCTGTCTGGCGGTATCACGGCCAATGGCGATCGCCTCTACATCGGTAGCGAGCGGGGGCAGGTATTTGCCCTGAACAGCAGCGACGGCAGCATTGCCTGGCAGACCAAAGTGGCCGGTGAAGCGCTGTCGCGTCCGGTGGTCAGCGATGGCCTGGTACTGATTCACACCAGCAACGGTATGCTGCAGGGGCTCGATCAGAGCAGCGGCGCGGTGAAATGGAGCGTGAATCTGGATATGCCAGCGCTGTCGCTGCGCGGTGAATCGGCGCCGGCAGTAGCGTTCGGCGGCGCGATTGTTGGCGGTGATAACGGTCGCGTCAGCGCGGTGATCATGAACCAGGGCCAGCTGATCTGGCAGCAGCGTATCTCCCAGCCAAGCGGTGCGACCGAGATCGATCGTCTTAACGATGTCGACACCACGCCGGTGATCGTCAATGGCGTGGTCTATGCGCTGGCCTACAACGGTAACCTGACGGCGCTGGATCTGCGTTCCGGTCAGATTCTGTGGAAGCGTGAAATCGGCGGCGTCAAAGATCTGATCGTCGATGCCGGTCGCATCTATCTGGTGGATCAGGATGACCGCGTGATTGCGCTCAACGCCGATGGCGGCGTGGCGATCTGGCGTCAGAGCGATCTGCTGCACCGTAACCTGACGTCTCCGGTGCTGTTCAACGGTTACCTGGTGGTTGCCGATAGCGAAGGCTACGTGCACTGGATCAACACCCTTGACGGCCGCTTCGTGGCGCAGCAGAAACTGGACAGCGATGGCTTCCAGACCGAGCCGGTCGTGGCCGGTGACAAGCTGCTGATCCAGGCGAAAGGCGGTGAGGTCTACGCCATCACCCGTTAAGGCGATGGCCCGACGGGCAGCGTTTCGCACGCATTGATACGGCTCCTGATTCGTCAGGGGCCGTTCTGTTTTTAGTCAGGCATGATATTCTTGGCGCCTGCGGCCTGAACCTGACGGCAAATGCCGTTATAATCACGCCATTCGGGCGATTTATTTTTAAAACTGAGGCAAGTGTTATGGTACCTGTGGTCGCGCTGGTTGGGCGTCCCAATGTGGGAAAATCTACGCTATTTAACCGCTTAACGCGCACTCGTGATGCGCTGGTAGCGGATTTTCCTGGACTGACTCGCGATCGCAAATATGGTCGCGCCGAAGTGGAAGGGCGCGAATTTATTGTTATCGATACCGGCGGTATTGATGGCACCGAGGAAGGCGTGGAAAACCGCATGGCGGAGCAGTCGCTGCTGGCGATTGAAGAGGCCGATGTGGTGCTGTTTTTAGTCGATGCGCGCGCTGGCGTCATGCCGGCGGATCAGCAGATCGCCAATCATCTGCGTTCGCGCGATAAAGCGACGTTCCTCGTTGCCAACAAAACCGACGGTCTCGATCCGGATGCTGCGGTGCTGGACTTCTACGCGCTCGGCCTGGGTGAGATTCACCCGATTGCCGCGTCGCACGGTCGTGGCGTCACCAGCCTGCTGGAAACCGCGTTGCTGCCGTGGATGGATGACATCGCGCCGCGGGAAGTCAGCGAAGAGGACGAAAACGAAGCCTACTGGGCCGCGTTAGCCGCCGAAGAGAACGGTGAAGCGCTGGAGGAAGAAGAGGAAGAAGCCTTCGATCCGACCGGTCTGCCGATCAAACTGGCGATTGTCGGGCGTCCCAACGTAGGTAAGTCAACGCTTACCAACCGTATCCTCGGTGAAGACCGTGTGGTGGTGTACGACATGCCGGGCACCACGCGCGACAGCATCTACATTCCGATGGAGCGAGATGACCGCGAGTACATTCTGATTGATACCGCGGGCGTGCGTAAGCGCGGCAAAATCACTGATACGGTGGAAAAATTCTCCGTCATCAAAACGCTGCAGGCGATTGAAGATGCCAACGTGGTGATGCTGGTGATTGACGCGCGCGCGGGCATTTCCGATCAGGACCTGTCGCTGCTCGGCTTTATCCTGAATAGTGGGCGCTCACTGGTGATTGTGGTCAACAAGTGGGATGGCCTGTCGCAGGAGATTAAAGATGAAGTGAAAGAGACGCTGGACTTTCGTCTCGGCTTTATCGACTTCGCGCGCGTGCACTTTATCTCGGCACTGCACGGCAGCGGCGTGGGCAACCTGTTCGAATCCGTGACCGAAGCGTACGACTGCTCGACCAAACGCGTAAATACCTCCATGCTGACGCGTATCATGAACATGGCTGCTGACGACCATCAGCCGCCGCTGGTGCGTGGCCGCCGCGTGAAACTCAAATATGCGCATGCCGGTGGTTATAACCCGCCGATTGTGGTGATTCACGGTAACCAGGTGAAGGATCTGCCGGATTCCTACAAGCGTTATCTGATGAACTACTTCCGCCGCTCGCTGAACGTGATGGGAACGCCGATTCGCATCCAGTTTAAAGAGGGCGATAACCCGTATGCGGGCAAACGTAACCTGCTGACGCCAACCCAGCAGCGTAAGCGTAAGCGTCTGATATCGCATCTGAAGAAAAACAAACGCTAAACATGATGAGGGCCCGGATGGGCCCTCTTTTTATGGCGTAACATCCGGTTTATCACGATTCTCAGCCACGATTCCGGAGTCATCATGCTCACCCCATGCCCTCACTGTCAGCAACCGCTCACTTACAGCGAACAACGCTTCGACTGCCCGCACTGCCAGCGTCATTTCCCCGCGCTGGCCTGCTGTCCCGACTGCCAGCAGCCGCTGCAGGTGCTGAAGGCGTGCGGTGCCATAGATTATTTCTGTACCCACGGTCACGGCCTGATCTCCAGCAGGCGCGTGCATTATCGCCCGGAAGACGTCATCGAATGAGGGTTTGCGATAGCGCGAAGTGGCGCTGGCTGCTCGCTTCGCGCTGCGTTTGTAGCAAAAATGCTATTGCCCAGTAACCACCGCGTTATGGATGTTCACTTTTAATTGTACCGGATGGTACAATCCTGCCCGCCTTGTCGCGAATGCCAGCGGATGTTGATCCTGCGGCCTCGCTCACAAGCGCTGCATAACGGGCGTAGCTCCCGTACCAACAGATATAAAATAAAGCGTAACGGATAACTTCCTGTCCCTGCTCAGTCAGGAAGACATTGACCGGCTGCTCCCGCATTCCGGCCGCCACGCGTTATTTTTTCAGGAGAGTTTGTGTTATGGCAGAAAATTCCGCTCGTCCCGGTAAAGGGTTGAGTCTCTGGTCCGTGTTATTCGGGCTGGTCCTGCTGGCGATCGGCCTGTTCTTCGCGATCGGTGGCGGTAAACTGGTGGCCCTGGGCGGCAGCTGGTACTTCCTCATTGCCGGTATCGTCATGTTACTGTCGGCGATTCAGTTCTTTCGCCGTAAATCCTCGGCGGTTACGCTGTTCATTCTGGTCTTCGCCGGTACGCTGATTTGGGCGCTGTACGATGCTGGCTGGCAGTTCTGGCCGCTGGTGTCGCGCCTGATGGTGCCGGCCGGCCTGATGGTGCTGGCGTTTATTACCTGGCCGGCGCTGCGTAAGCGTGAAGGCAAGGCCTCGCTGGCGAAGCTTTCGTATGCGCTGTCAGCAGTGATTGCCGTTGGTATGGTGGTCACCTTTGTCCAGATGTTCCAGCCGCATCCGACTGTGGCTTTCACCGGCAAGCAGCTGCCGTTGATCCCGGTAGATAAAAGCAAACCGCAGCAGGACTGGAGCAGCTACGGCCGTACGCCGCAGGGTGACCGTTTTGCCGCTATCGACCAGATTACCCGCGACAACGTGAAAGACTTGCAGGTTGCCTGGACGTTCCATACCGGCGACACGCCGATCAGCCCGACCGGTAACGGTGCAGAAGATCAGGAAACGCCACTGCAGGTGGGTAACACCCTGTATCTGTGTACGCCGCACAACAACGTGATTGCGGTGGAAGCTGACAGCGGTAAGCAGATCTGGAAGCGCGAAATCAATGCGCAGGCGCAGGTGTGGAACCGCTGCCGTGGTCTGGCGTACTTTGATGCCACCAAACCGGTACAGCAGCCAACGCAGCCGGGCTCCACGCCGGTGCCAGCGGTAACGCTGGCGGCGGGCGATAGCTGCCAGCGTCGCATCCTGATGAACACCATCGATGCACGTCTGATTGCCATCAACGCCGATAACGGCGAGCTGTGTGAAAACTTCGGCAACCACGGCGTGGTCGATCTGAAGCAAGGTCTTGGCAGCGCGCCGGACCCGCAGTATCAGCTGACCTCGCCGCCGCAGGTGGCGGGCACCACGGTCGTGGTGGGCGGTCGCGTCGCGGATAACGTCCAGACAGACATGCCTGGCGGCGTTCTGCGTGGCTTCGACGTCATCACCGGCCAGATGCGCTGGGCGTTTGACCCGGGCAATGAAGATCCGAATGCCGTGCTGATGCCGGGTCAGGATTACACCCGCAGCACGCCAAACTCATGGGCGCCAATCTCTTACGATCCGGCGATGAACACCGTGTTCCTGCCGATGGGCAGTTCGTCGGTGGACCTGTGGGGTGCCAACCGTACCGCGCTGGACCACAAATATGGCGCGTCGGTGCTGGCGCTGGATGCCACCACCGGTAAAGAGAAGTGGGTGTATCAGACGGTCCACAATGACCTGTGGGATTTCGACCTGCCAATGCAGCCGAGCCTGGTGGACTTCCCGATGAAGGACGGTACCACCAAACCTGCGGTGGTGATCGGCGGGAAAACCGGCATGATCTGGGTGCTGGATCGCCTGACCGGCAAGCCTTTAACCAAAGTTGAAGAGCTGCCGATGCCGCAGGGCCATATCCCGAACGAGCAGTACACCAAAACTCAGCCGCACTCGGTAGAAATGCCAAACATTGGCAATCAGAAACTGACCGAGTCAGACATGTGGGGTGCGACGCCGTTTGACCAGCTGGCTTGCCGTATTGCCTTTAAAGGCATGCGTTATGACGGCCTGTTCACGGTGCCGGACACCGATGTTTCGCTCAGCTTCCCGGGCTCGCTCGGCGGCATGAACTGGGGCAGCATCTCGTTCGATCTGAACAACCAGTACATGTTCGTTAACGATATGCGTCTCGGCCTGTGGGTGCAGATGATTCCGCAGGACACCACCAAATCGGCTGCCAGCAACGGCGGTGAAGCCATCAACACCGGCATGGGTGCGGTACCGCTGAAAGGCACGCCGTACGCAGTAAACAAAAACCGCTTCATGTCGCCGCTGGGCATTCCATGCCAGGCACCGCCGTTCGGTACGCTGTCGGCCATCGACATGAAGACCCGTCAGATTGTGTGGCAGGTGCCGGTGGGTACGGTGCAGGATACCGGTCCGTTTGGTATCAAAATGCATGCGCAGATGCCGGTCGGTATGCCGACGCTGGGCGGTACGCTGGCAACGCAGGGCGGTCTGGTATTTATTGCCGGCACCCAGGATTACTACCTGCGCGCCTTCGACAGCTCAACCGGTAAAGAAGTGTGGAAAGCACGTCTGCCGGTGGGCAGCCAGGGCGGACCAATCAGCTATGTTTCGCCGAAAACCGGCAAACAGTACATCCTGATCTCTGCAGGCGGTGCGCGTCAGTCGCCGGATCGCGGTGATTACGTGATTGCTTACGCGCTGCCCGACAGCAAGTAAGCCGCAGTAAAAGAAAGGCCGACATCATGATGTCGGCCTTTTTTATTAACCGTCCGTGGCGTACTCCTTCCTGTAAGGATCCTTACTTACTTCTGCTTAGAGGGGCGACGGCTTTTTTGACCTCCTTTTCTTCCAGCTTCCCTGGCTCTCTCAGGATCGTTCCTGAAATTGCCCCCACTGACTTTGCCGCCCGCGCTACCGGCTTCCCTGGCGCGCTCCGGGTCCTCTGCAAAGTTCCCGGCACCGCCTCGTTGCTTGGTTTGTGTCATAGCAGAGACCTCATCTAAGGGTATTTTCTTTGATGTGGACTAGCTAGCCACGTTATCCAGTATAGTCAGTTAGTTACGGCGATGCTGTGGGAACTGTCTAAGTTATTCTTCGCCATCGCGCCACAGCGCCTGCAGTTCAGGAGGCGCAACGTTTTCCGGAATCAGAATCACAATCGTTCCGGCTTCGCGGTGGGTCGCGTAGCTTATCTGGATGCGAAAATAGCGCTGGTCGCCGCGCCCGATACTGGCGGCCTGTTCCTCCGGCTCGCCGAGCGGCAGCGCCTGCTCCAGCACGTTGCACACGCGCTGCTTTTGCGGTTCCGGCAGCTGCGCCAGCGCAAATCGCCGCTCGCTGCGCAGGCCGGGGATAAATGCAATGCCGCCTTCACGCGCCAGCTCAATGATGGCGTCATCGGTCAGCTGAATATTCACCTTACACCTACCTCGTGCCACGCGGACTGGATCGCCTGTGCCACCGTATTATCAAAACGTTTTGCGGCATGCTGTACGGTAAAGCGCGCAAAGGTGCTGAAGTCGGCATCCTGCGGCAGTTCCTTATCGCACAGCGTGTCGTACCATGCCTGACCGGCCCGTTCCCAGGCAAAGCCGCCCAGCGCGGTCGCCGCCAGATAGAAGGCGCGATTGGGAATGCCGGAGTTAAGATGTACGCCGCCGTTGTCTTCGCGCGTGTCGATATAGTGATCCATATCGGCAGGCTGCGGATCTTTGCCGAGCAGCGGATCGTCATAGGCGGTACCGGGCGCGGACATCGAGCGCAGGCCGCTGCCCTTAATACCCGCCGCCAGCAGCCCTTCGCCGATGATCCAGTCGGCCTGGTCGGCGCTTTGCTTAAGGTGATACTGCTTCACCAGCGAGCCGAACACATCGGACATCGATTCGTTGAGCGCACCCGCCTGCTGGAAGTAAATCAGCCCGGCTTCGGTTTCGGTCACGCCGTGCGTCAGCTCGTGCGCGACCACATCAATGGCAATGGTAAAGCGATTGAAGATCTCACCGTCGCCGTCGCCAAATACCATCTGCTGGCCATTCCAGAAGGCGTTCTGGTACTCCTTGCCGTAATGCACGGTGCCATCCAGTTTCAGGCCTTTATTGTCCAGCGAGTTGCGCTGGTAGATCTGCCAGTAGAAATCATAGGTGATGCCGAGATAGTTCCACGCTTCGTCGGCGGCGACGTCACCGTTACCGGGCTGGCCTTCCTCACGGATCAGGGTGCCGGGCAGATTTTGCGTATTACCCGCGTCGTAGATAGCACGCAAAACACTGCCGGGCTGCGCGGTGCTGGCTGCGCTGGCGGTGTGAGGATGTTCCGCCATCAGCTGTTGCACGTGGGTGAGGGTGCGCCGCGCGTAATCCTGCTGTGCGCCGGAACAGTTATCGATGATGTTTCGCAGAATGTACGGAGGAATAACGCTGTAAGGCATGTCGGACTCCCTGACGGATGGGTATGTCAGAAAGTATAGACCCGCTTATCAATCGCGCGCCGCTGCGTCTGCAGCCCGCGCGATTTACGGGGGGTTATCAACCATTTATGCGGCTGAAAAGATTATCACGCCTTACGGCTGCGCGTCTTCTGTGGTTGTAACGCTGTCACCTGACTCTCCACCCAGCCATCATCCAGCCGGGTACGCAGCAGATCGCCGGTATGCAGCTGACGGGTCTTTTTCACCACCTGGCCCTGAGCATCGGTGGTAACGCTAAAGCCGCGCGCCAGCGTCGCCAGCGGACTCACGCCTTCCAGCTGTGCTGCCAGCGTACCAAAACGCTGCCGGCTGTGATTGAGCTGTTTTTCCATGCCCTGCTGCAGCCGGTAGTGCCACTGCTGTAACTGCTGCTGAGCGCGCAGAATTCGTCCCTGCGGCTGCTGGGATTGCAGGCGCTGCAGCAGGCGATCCTGCTGGCGATGCGCCAGGCGCAGCCGCTGATCGGCCGCTTCCTGCAGACGACGCTGCAGCTGAATCAGCGTGGTTTGCTGGCGTGCCAGGCGCAGCTGCGGATGCTGCTGTTGCAGACGATGCTGCAGTCGGGTGAAGCGGCGCTGCTGCTGCGCCACGTAATAGTCCATCGCCATCTCCATGCGCTGCTGCTGAGACTGCAAACGGCGCAGCAGCTCGATCTGGTTGCGGCTCACCAGTTCGGCAGCGGCAGAAGGCGTCGGCGCGCGCAGATCGGCAACAAAGTCGGCGATGGTGACATCGGTTTCATGCCCAACGGCGCTGACGATCGGCAGGCGGCTGGCAAAGATGGCCCGCGCCACGCGCTCGTCGTTGAAGCTCCACAGATCTTCCAGTGAACCGCCGCCGCGACCGACGATCAGCACGTCGCACTCGTCACGCTGGTTGGCCAGCTCGATGGCGCGCACGATGGCGGCGGGCGCATCAACGCCTTGCACTGCGGTTGGATAGATCACCACCGGCAGCGAGGGATCGCGGCGATGCAGCACGCGCAGCACATCGTGCAATGCCGCGCCGGTGGCGGAGGTGATCACACCCACCTGGCGCGCCGGCTCCGGCAGCGGCTGTTTAAACTGCTGGTCGAACAGCCCCTCCGCCGCCAGCCGGGCTTTCAGCTGCTCAAACTGTTGCTGCAGCAGCCCTTCACCGGCCGGATGCATGCTTTCGATAATCAGCTGATAGTCGCCGCGCGGCTCATACAGCGTGATGCTGGCACGCACCAGCACCTGCTGACCGTGCTGCGGGCGAAAGCTGACGCGTCGATTGCTGTTGCGGAACATGGCACAGCGCACCTGCGCGCCATCGTCCTTCAGAGTGAAGTACCAGTGACCGGAAGCGGGCTGAGTGAAATTGGAAATTTCAGCGCTGAGCCACACCAGGCCCATCTCATTTTCCAGCAGTTGGCGCA